>DTRI01000001.1:0-19369 GCA_012966015.1 Flavobacteriales bacterium
CACTTTCTAGGGGAATGCAGCGTATGGTAGCCTTGGTTTCCTCCTTTATCTTGAGCTCCGTTTCTGTTGTTCCATCCCAATGCGCAATAAGAAAGCCACCTTTTTCTTCCAACACCTTTTTAAATTCATCGTAAGTTTCAATTTCATGGGTGTTAGCTTCCCGATGCTTCAACGCTCTGTTGTACAGGTTTCCCTGCATATCTTCCAATATCCCCGGTATTTCATCAACTCCTCTTTCCCAATCCATTGAATTTTTTTCCAGCGTGTCCCTTCTGGCAATTTCTATTGTTCCTTCTTCCATATCACGTGGGCCAATAGCAATCCTTATTGGATATCCTTTGAATTCATATTCATTGAATTTCCAGCCTGGCTTATGCGTATCCCGGTCGTCGTACTTCACGGTAATCCCTTTCCCGCGTAGTTTGTCCGCAATTATATCGGCTCGTTCTGAAATTGCATCGAGCTGTTGTTGCTCTTTATATATAGGTATAATAACCACCTGTATTGGTGCCACCTTGGGAGGAAGTACGAGTCCATGGTCGTCGGAATGCGCCATGATTAAAGCACCAACCAGCCTGGTAGATACTCCCCAGGAGGTGGCCCATACATGTTCTAACTTTCCGGATTTATCTGTGTATTTAACGTCGAACGCCCTGGCAAAGTTTTGCCCTAAAAAGTGCGAGGTCCCCGCCTGCAATGATTTACCATCCTGCATCAATGCCTCAATGCAATAGGTGTCAACAGCGCCGGCAAATCTTTCGTTCTCAGATTTCAAGCCCTTTAAAACGGGTAGCGCCATCCAGGTTTCTGCAAATTCTGTATACACGTCCAGCATCTTCTTAGCTTCTTCCAGTGCTTCTGCTTCGGAAGCATGAGCCGTGTGCCCTTCTTGCCAGAGAAACTCTGCTGTTCGCAGAAACAGGCGCGTACGCATCTCCCACCTGACCACATTGGCCCACTGATTAATGAGCAGCGGAAGATCGCGATATGAGTTTATCCACTTCTTAAAGCTGTGCCAAATGATCGTTTCAGACGTGGGCCTTATAATGAGCTCCTCCTCAAGCTTGGCTGTGGGGTCTACAACCACACTTTTACCATCATCCGAGCTTTTAAGGCGGTAATGGGTTACCACGGCACATTCCTTGGCGAACCCTTCTATGTGTGCAGCTTCCTTACTTAAGAAAGACTTGGGTATGAGCAGTGGAAAGTAAGCATTGGAGTGGCCAGTGTCCTTGAACATCTTATCCAGTGCCGCCTGCATCTTTTCCCAAATGGAAAATCCGTAGGGTTTTATGACCATACAGCCACGCACAGCGGAGTTCTCGGCCAAGTCCGCTTTAATTACAATATCGTTGTACCACTGAGGAAAATCCCCTTCTCTAGTTGCAAAATCCTTCACAATTATAGCTTGATGATTAGAGATCTTAGATTGTTGAGCTCATTTGAATGATTGACATTTCTCAATCAACAATCCAGAACCTTCAATCTGAAATTAAAGTTTGGTATAGTATTTGTGTTTATGCTAAAACAATAAAAACAAACGATAAAAATCATTTATTAACCCCTATAAAAGGGGAGACAAAACTAACAAATAATATAGGAGGACCTGCTATGAACACACACGCAAAACTTTTCGGAATAGCGCTTTTATTTTTAAGTGCTTGCTCTTCAAGTTACAAATCCACCAACAGTGGAAGTAGCGATGACATCTATTTTTCTACGAATGATCAAAATACGTATGAAGATGCGGCTCAGACAACCGACGAAGCTGGAACTTCTTATGATGAGTACAAAACGGTTTACGACGAGTCTTCTAATAATGGTTCACAACAAAAGAGAATGGCACAGGACCCGCAATACGTAATTACGGAGTCAGAATCTTATACGGATCCAGACGGTGATACGTACATCACCAATAACTATTACGAGGAGAGTGGTTCTGATTATGTATACGATGATTACTATGACTTCTCCTATGCTTCGAGGTTAAGGAGGTTTTACCAGCCTACTTACAGCTATGGCTATTATGATACTTACTACACAAACTCTTATTGGTATTCATACGATCCTTACGATTATGGCGTGAGTATCTATTTGGGATACCCATGGTGGAGTTACAACAACCACTTGGGATGGGGTTACTACGGTAATTACTGGGGATACAATCACCACCATCATTACGGCTGGGCCGACTATTACCATCATCACCATGCTTATGGAGGTTACTACGGCCAATATGGCTACGGGTACGGATACGGATACAACGGATATGGCTATGGCTATGGCTATGGAGATGGCTACGGTTATGGGTACGGTGACATGGGCTACAGCCCCTATTACTATAACAGTTATGACGTAACCAACACTTACTACGGACCCAGGTATGCAACTGCATCCAACTCAAACATTACGCATAACGCATTGGCAGAATCTTATGAAAAGGAGCATGGAAAGGGGAAAACATTAGACAGCTACATGGAAACTCCAAAAAACATTGGGCCTGCGCACATTAACAATGCCACGACAACCTCTCCAGCAGGAGTGGCTCATACTAAGGGCAGCACTACAAATTATGTCAGCACAACGTCAAAGCCTGTGCATAGTACTTCTAAGCCTTTGGTAAATAACAAACCTGTAGTCATGGATAGCAAGGCGCCCGTGAAGAGCCAACCTGTTAAGAGTACCATTGTAAAGAGCAACACTAACACTTATGGCAGCGTAAAGGCCAACACACATGAGGTAACAAAGGGACCTAAAGGTGTTGACAACGGCTCAGTTTCTCACACTGTCTACGATTACAACAGCAGCAAGCCAGTGAAAGCAGTCAGGCCAAAGGAGCATGTTCAACCTTCATCCACGAACACCGGCCAAGGTTACAGCTCTAAGCCTGAGGCAAAACCAACGAGAAACACCTCGCATAGCTACAACAAGCCTAATAATGGGTACAGCCAGCAAGGGAAGACCTACAGCAATCGCAACAGCAGCTATTCCAAGCCGAAAAGTAATTCTAATTCACACTCGAGCTACAGCAAACCGAAGAGCTCCGCTACCAGCCGGCCTAGCTATAGTAAGCCGAAATCGTCTTACTCAAAGCCAAAGCAAAGTAGCAGTCAGCCGAGAAGCTCTACACCCAGAACTTCAACGCAAAGAAGCACTTCGCCAAGTAGAAGTACTGCTTCGCCAAGTAGAAGTACTGCTTCTCCAAGCAGAAGCAGTTCAAAGCCGAGGTCTTCTGCTCCAAAAACATCCAGACCAAGATAAAGAAGCAGTATCATGAGAACTTTTCATGTCCTATTGATTGCCACTGTTTTAACGTTGAATGCTACAGCACAAAATGAGGTAGATGCTTTGCGCATGTCTCAGACCGGTGTTTACGGCACGTCCCGATATGTGGCGATGGGCGGAGCATTCGGTGCTTTGGGAGGCGATCTGTCAGCGGTAACAGCAAATCCAGCGGGATTGGGCGTTTACCGGGGGTCAGAATTCTCATTCACAACGGTAGTGTTTCTGGAATCAACAAAAGCACTGCATTACGGTACAGACGATCGCGGAAACAAATTCAATGTTAACTTCGGAAACATTGGTATTGTGCTGGCCAGGATGCAAGAGAAGTCTCATCAGACCGGATGGGTTGCGACCCAGTTAGCATTCACCTATAATAAGATTAACAATTTCAATAACAGAACACACCTTATTGGTTTTAATCCCAATTCTTCTTTGCTGAATCATTATTTACTTGATGCTCAAGGGACTTATCAATCTGATCTGGAGACATACAATCCTTTTGGAGCTGGTTTGGCGTGGCAGACCTATTTATTAAATCCGGCAGACAGCATCGACTCAAGTAGTTATACTTCCGTAGTGAACAGTGGAGGGATGGAGCAGAGCAAGGTCACAACGCGCAAGGGGGGCGTTAATGAAGTTGCTGTTTCCGTAGCTGCCAACTACAGCAACCGTTTATACATCGGTGCGAGCTTGGGGTTTCCAATTGTCAGGTATACCGAAACCTCTGTTTATCGAGAGGAAGATGTTAATGATACGATAGCCTACGTAAATTATTTTACCCTCGAAGATGAATTCTCAACAAGTGGAACCGGCGTTAACATCAAAATTGGGGTCATTTACAGAGCGGCGAATTGGATCAGAATTGGGGCGGCATTACATACACCAACTTTTTTTGCACTGTCTGACGAATTTAAGACTGTGATGAACGCCTCTTACGATTCTATTCCAGCATGGTCAGTGTCTTCAGATAGAGAATATGAAGCCAGCTCACCCGCCGGCTCATACGATTACAGAATCATTTCGCCTTTGCGTGTTATGGGAAATATTGCGTTTGTAATTGGCAAACAGGGATTACTGAGCGCTGATTACGAATGGATAGATTACTCAACATCAAGTTTGAATTCACCGAGCTTTTCTTATTCGAACAGTAATAAGGAGATTGCAAATAAGTATAAGGGAAATGGAATACTTAAAGTTGGCACAGAATGGCGTTTTCTTCCCTTTATTTTTAGGGGTGGATATACACTGTATGGAACGCCTTTTAAAACTTCAACACAAAAAGGTGTGCGTAGCAGCTACTCGCTGGGATTCGGGATCAGAGAAGATGTACTCTCTCTGGATATAGCTTATGTGTTTTCACAAACACAAGGTGAGTACTATCTGTATAGCTCAGACCTGGTGGACGCCACGACTATATCATCGAGCAGCCATCAGTTGATGACCACTCTGGCTGTTCGTTTTTAACTAACTGTTGTGTTGTACTTAGCTAAACTAATTATAGCTCCACGGCAGCTATTTCCGGATCTACAAGGATTCTTCCGCAATGCTCACACACAATAATCTTTTTGTGCAATCTGATATCGAGCTGCCGCTGTGGCGGAATTTTATTGAAGCAACCTCCACAGGAGTTTCGCTCCACGGAAACAACTGCCAATCCATTCTTAGCATTTAATCGAACCCGCTTATAGGCAATCAACAAACGTGCTTCAATATACCTTTCAGCTTCTGTTGATTTCTTATCTAGTTTTTTCTCTTCTTTTTCTGTTTCAGCAATAATTTCATCCAATTCCTTCTTCTTGTGTTTCAAGTCACCCTTTCTCTCCTTCAGGTCTTTTTTCGCTGAATCGATGGTATCGCTTTTGCCCTCGATGCCCACTTTAAACTCACCCATTTTCTTTTCGGCTACCTGAATGTTAAGGTTTTGAAATTCAATCTCTTTGGCTAATGATCCAAATTCACGATTGTTTCTCGCGTTGCCCTGCTGCTTTTCGTATTTCTTTATGATCGACTTTGATTCTTTTATCTCCAACTTCTTATTGGTAATCTTTTCCTCTACCTCTTGCGTCTCTTCTTTAAAGTTATTTACTCTAGTAGCCAATCCCTCAATTTCATCTTCCAGGTCACTTACTTCTAAAGGTAGTTCACCTCGAATAGTTCTAATACTGTCAATTTTGGAATCTATTTCCTGCAGATCAAACAGAGCTTTCAATCTCTTTTCTACCGGGATGTCGCCACTCACTATAACCCTTTTTGCTTTCTTTGGTGTACTCTTCTTCGCCACCACCTTTTTAGCGGTTGCTTTTTTTGCGGCGGCTTTTTTGGGGGCGGCTTTCTTAGGGGCGGCTTTTTTTGGGGCGGCTTTCTTAGGCGCGGCTTTCTTTACTATTGCCATTCTATAAATACTTTACTGGATTAGTTACTGTCTCTGATAAATGGAGCGCAAATCTAGGGAATTTTTTCATAATTAAGTCATATATTAACTCCTTTGTAAACTGTTCGCTTTCATAGTGGCCTATATCCGCAATAACAATTTTATTATCCGCATCAAAAAACTGGTGATACTTGAAATCTGAGCTCAGAAAAAGATCCGCACCGGCATCAATAGCATCCTGAAGCAAAAAACTACCTGCCCCACCACAAACGGCTATCCGTGATATCTTTTTACCCAGTAGCTTTGTATAGCGAAGCCCCCTGGCCTTCATAACCCTCTTTATTTTTTTCAGGAACTCCATTTCACTTACATTTTCTCTCAATTCTCCTATCATTCCCGAACCCACCATTTGATTTATGTTATCTAAAGAAACAATGTCATAGGCTACCTCTTCGTAAGGATGAGAATTGAGAAGTGCGGTCAATACCTGGCTCTCCAGATAATCTGGAAAAATTGTCTCGAGCTTTACCTCCCGCTCAGTGTGGCGCACTCCCTTTTTACCCACGTGGGGTTTGGTCGAGTCAGATGCCAAAAAAGTTCCAAATCCTTCACTTGAGAAGCTCGCCTCTGAATATTCTCCAATACGTCCGGCTCCAGACTTAAAGAGTGCATTTTTTACCTTTTCTGCATAGTCAACAGGAATAAACGTATATAATTTCTTTAAGCCACCTCGCTTTGGCCGCAGTATGTTTTTCTCCCTTATGCCTAACTTATCACAGATCTTCGAATTAACTCCTGAATAGATGTTATCCAAATTGGTATGGATAGCATAAATAGCTATATCATTCTTAATTGCTAATTCAAGGGTTCTTTCTACATAGTTATTTCCCGCAATACTCCTCAGTGAGCCAAAGATCAAGGGATGATGGGTAAGAATAACTCCTGCTCTCTTTCTCTTGGCTTCTCGCACTACATCCTCGGTACAATCAACAGTAATCAGCGCCGATTTTATGCTCTTCCGAGAATTCCCAACTTGTAACCTGGAATTATCGTATGATTCCTGAAGCGACAAGGGAGCCAGTTGTTCCAAATATTTTACAAGCTCTTTTACCAGCATTTCTTGGTACTATTTATTTGCTAAAGTAACATTTCTATTCATTAAATTTGGGGCTACTGTAACACGTCACATAAAGCCTTTGCTATCCTGAATTGATGAGAATAGCTGATATATTCTGTAAAGTTAGAGTTGGACTGTTGATCCTTATTCTAGCATCCTGCTCCTCATCTAAAAAAGCTTCTGAAATTGCTCAAGCTTCAATTGACCTGGATTCGGTACAGGCACAACCTACGATTTACGAAAAATACAACGCCGCAGAGACCAGAATAATTGATTTAATCCACACAAAGCTCCGGGTGAAGTTCGATTTAGGAAAAGCTCACTTGCTGGGTCAGGCTACACTCACTTTCGAGCCCTACTTCTACTCTATTTCCTCTGTTGATTTTGATGCAAAGGGTTTTGATATACACGAGGTGGCATTAGATACAAAACGTGGATCAGAGGAGCTTAAATATTCTTATGAAGATGACGTCCTCTCCATAGAATTGGACAGGCAATATTCTAAAGGTGAACGCATCAGCGTATTTATTGATTACACTGCCAAACCCAACGATCTCGATGTTGAAGGCAGTAGCGCTATCACAGACGCCAAGGGGCTTTATTTTATTAATCCGGACGGCAAAGAGGAGAATAAGCCAACGCAAATATGGACGCAAGGGGAAACTGAATCCAGCTCTTGCTGGTTCCCTACTATAGATGTGCCTAATGAGAGAATGACACAGGAACTGTACATAACTGTTGACAACAAATTCATCACTTTATCAAATGGTACGCTTCAATATTCAACGCTAAATGAGGATAACACCAGAACTGATTACTGGAAGCAAGAGCTGCCCCACGCGCCTTACCTTGCCATGATGGCAATTGGTGAGTTTGCAATTGTAAAAGATCAATGGCGAGAGATAGAAGTGAACTATTACGTTGAGCAGGAATATGAAAAACATGCCAAAATGATCTTTGGAAACACTCCGGAAATGCTACAGTTTTATTCAGATAAGCTGGGCGTCGATTATCCATGGGGCAAATATGCACAGATAGTGGTAAGGGATTACATATCAGGAGCCATGGAAAATACTTCGGCCGTTATCCATGGAGAGTTTCTGCAAAGAGACGACCGTGAATATCTGGATGACACCAACGAGGATGTGATAGCCCATGAATTATTCCATCATTGGTTTGGTGATCTTGTAACATGTGAATCGTGGGCTAACTTGCCGCTTAATGAGTCGTTCGCCACCTACGGAGAGTATTTATGGAACGAGTACAAATACGGTCGGGAAGAAGCCGACTACTACCTTCAAAAAGACCTGGATCAATACCTTTGGTCGGCAACAAAAAAGAACGTCGATCTGATCAGATTTAATTACGAAGATAAAGAGGACATGTTTGATAGCCACTCGTACGCAAAAGGTGGACGGGTTTTGCACATGCTGAGAAAGTACGTTGGAGATGAAGCATTTTTTGAATCCCTGCGCATCTATCTCGAAGAGAATAAGTTCAAATCCGTTGAAATTCACCATCTCAGGCTCGCATTTGAAAAGGTAACCGGCGAAGACCTGAACTGGTTCTTCAACCAGTGGTTCTTAAGTTCCGGGCACCCGTATTTATTCATTACTTACGATTATACAGATTCAATCAAAACACAAACATTAACGGTTTCTCAAGCACATGACCTAAAGGCAACGCCCCTTTATTCTCTACCTGTCACGGTAGACATTTATGTGAACGGAAAAGTAAGAAGAGAAAAAATTACTGTTGACTCCGTGAGGCAAACATTCAAGTTCAAGGTGGAAGCTAAGCCGGACCTGGTAAACTTCGATGCGGAGAAGATGCTGCTCTGTATTAAGAGAGATTATAAATCAAAGGAAGCGTGGATTTATCAATACCACAACGCAGCGTTATATTTGGATAGGGTTGAAGCGCTGGATCAATTGAAGAAATTCCAGGATGATGGAGATTTAATAACCACATTCGCCGATGCCTTGAAAGATGAGCACTGGAATCTGAGGGTGAAAGCAATTAAAAACGTAAAGCATCTGTTATCAGAACCTAACTATAATATAAAGGACCAATTGATGGAGCTTGCACAAAATGACGTTAAGTCAGATGTAAGGGCCACAGCTATTTTGTTGCTTTCTAATTATTACGACCCGGATTCCCTGGGTAAAAAAGATCCACAGTTAGAGTCACTTTATCATAGTACTCTCTCCGATAAATCTTATGTTGTTATAGGAGAGAGCATATATGCATTGGCAAAGGAGAACCATGAAGCTGCTTTTGTGGAAATCGATTCTTTTGACGAAAAAACCACGGAAAAACTGCTAATAGATATCGCTAGAGTATTTGCTTCATATGGAACCAATGAGCAGAATTCATTTTTCGGTGAAGCCTATGAGAAGCTAAATGAGTACGAAAAGTATAGTTTGCTCGACATTTACAGTGATTATCTGATCAAGCAAGATGATAATACCATCAATGACGGGCTTGAGTTGTTTAAGGATGCAGCTATCAATCAGGATGCATGGTGGGCAAGGTTAACAACGCTTTACAGAATTGAGAAGATACTGAAAATGTATAGCAAGCGTGAAAGAGAAGTTCTGGATGACATAAAAGTCAATAAAAAGAATGCGTCTGCGCTTCAGGTTTTAGAGACAAAACGCAAGGGTATAGCTGCTCAAAAAGAGAATATCAACACAGCTCTGGCGGATATCAAAGAGAAAGAGAGTGATACGAAGGTATTGATGTTCTGGGATGAGCTAGCTCAGTAAGGTTGTAAAGTAAAAAGCAGAAGGGTAGGTATTGGGTATCAGTTAATAGGTATTGCATACCCGGTGAAAGCTGTGTAGTTGAAGTTGAAGTAGAAGGATTAGAATGCCTGATACTCTCTACTTCATACCATTTGTTTGTAACTTACGCCTCCTGAAAGATTAATCCTTACCCAGTTCATATCCCTCATCTACCAGTAAATCTCTGCTATTTGCAGCATCTACGGCCAATTCATCACAGACCTCGTTCTCTTTGTTGCCTGCATGTCCCTTAACCCAGATGAAGGACACTTTATGCTTGGGGTAAATATTAAGAAACCGTTTCCATAAATCGACGTTTTTCTTCTTTTTAAACTTCTTTTGCTCCCAGCCAAATAACCATTTCTTTTCTACCGCGTCTACCACATATTTAGAATCAGAATAAATACTCACCACCGTTCCTGGATTTTTGAGTGACTCAAGTCCAACAATTACACTCAAAAGCTCCATCCTATTGTTGGTGGTAAGCCTGTAGCCTTGTGATAGTTCCTTTCGGTGATTTTTCGAAATCATTACGATTCCGTATCCACCTTTACCAGGGTTTCCCAGTGCGGAGCCATCCGTGTAGATAATAACTTGTGGGACATTGCCGCTCAAAACAATAGTATTAAACGATGAGGTAAAAAATAATGTAAAGACCTAGCCTTTCAAGGCTTCAGCACCACCAACAATTTCTATAATCTCATTCGTAATCGCCGCTTGTCGTGCCTTGTTATACTTTATCCTGAGATCACGCAGCATCTCCGTAGCATTGTCGGTTGCCTTATGCATTGCTGTCATTCGTGCTCCATGCTCTGCAGCATAGGATTCAAGTACCGCCCTGTACAGCTGAATTTTCAACGACCTTGGAATTAATTCTTCGACGATCTCTTCTTTGGTTGGTTCGAATATGTAATCGGTTGTTAGTTTGTTTTCTTCATCAACTTCCGGGGGTAAAACCGGGAGAAATTGCTCTGAAGTCAATATCTGTACAGAAGCATTTTTAAATCTGTTGTATACGAGCACTACCCTATCAAAGTCTCCAGACAAATAATTTTCCATGAGGTTGGTCGCAATACTGGATACATTTTCAAAGGTCAGGTTGTCGTAAAGTCTGTGCAGGCGTCTTGGCAAGTTGGAGCCAAATATGTTCCACTCAGACTTTTTGAAATGTTCATCTGCTTTTTTCCCTATGGATATCACACTTACTTTATGGTGGCCCTTGTATTTTTCATTTGCTTCTTTCGTTACCAGCTTAATAACATTTGAATTAAAGGGGCCACATAATCCACGATTCGAGGTGATGGCAATGATCAATACATTTTTCATGTCGCGCTGCGTAGAGAATGCCGCTTGTGAAGGATCTGCAACAGCGCACAAATCTTTCAAGATATCATGGAGCTTGTCGGCATACGGTCGCAAAGCTATGACCGCATTCTGAGCTTTCCTCAACTTAGCCGCCGACACCATTTTCATGGCGTTCGTAATCTGCTGCGTTGATGACACAGAAGTTATTCTATTGCGTACCTCCTTTAAGTTGGCCATTTTATCCTTCCGCTGATCCTGATTCTGGTTCTGTTACTTCTTCGCCTTCCTGACTATCTCCCCGTTCTTCTTCATCCTTTTGTTTTCTTGACGATCTGTATTTTGAGGTCATATCCGCAGCTACTTTCTCAAGAGTTTGCGTTACCACATCAGTAATCTTGCCTTCCTTCAGTGACTGTAGCACATCCTTATGATTGGCGCTAATAATATCTAAAAAGTTTAATTCAAACTCCTTTATCTCCTTCACCGGTACATCGAGCATCAAGCCATTTGTTCCCAGGTAAATTATCGCCTGCTGAAGTTCAACACTCAATGGTTCATATTGCCCTTGCTTTAGAATTTCAACATTCCGCTGTCCTTTGTCGATAACAGCCTGCGTGGCCGCATCGAGGTCTGAACCAAATTTCGCAAAGGCCTCTAGTTCCCTGTACTGTGCCTGATCAAGCTTAAGGGTTCCAGCAATCTTTTTCATTGATTTGATCTGCGCATTTCCTCCAACCCTAGAGACCGAGATACCAACGTTGATGGCCGGCCTTACTCCTGCGTTGAATAAATTTGACTCGAGAAAAATCTGCCCATCCGTTATTGATATCACATTTGTTGGAATGTAAGCGGATACGTCGCCTTCTTGTGTTTCAATGATAGGCAGTGCGGTTAGTGAGCCACCACCTTTCACTTTATCCTTCAGGCATGGAGGGAGGTCATTCATCTTCTTGGCTACCTCATCAGAGTTAATAATTTTTGCAGACCTTTCCAATAACCTGGAGTGCAAGTAGAACACATCACCCGGGTAGGCTTCACGCCCCGGTGGCCTTCTCAACAACAGGGAAACTTCGCGATACGAAACAGCTTGTTTGGAAAGATCATCAAAGACGATCAGAGCTGATCTTCCCGTATCCCTGAAATACTCACCAATTGCTACTCCAGCAAAAGGCGCATAAAACTGCATTGGCGCAGGTTCGGAGGCGGTTGAAGAAACAATCACTGTGTAAGCCATTGCGCCTTTCTCCTCCAGAATTTTCACTGTATTGGCAACTGTAGTTCCCTTCTGGCCAATCGCTACATAGATGCAAAAGACTGGTTCACCAGCATCAAAAAATTCTTTTTGGTTGATTATTGTGTCAACGGCTATTGCCGTCTTACCAGTTTGCCTGTCACCAATTATTAATTCACGTTGCCCTCTACCGATTGGAATCATGGCATCAATTGATTTAATGCCAGTTTGCAGAGGCTCATTTACCGGCTGACGAAAAATAACTCCTGGGGCCTTTCGTTCCAGGGGCATTTCGAATTTCTCTCCTCCAATAGGTCCTTTTCCATCAATTGGCACGCCCAAGGTGTTTACGACCCTGCCGACCATTTCATCTGATACGTCAATCGATGCAATCTTACCGGTACGCTTTACAACATCTCCCTCCTTGATCTCTTTTGAATCTCCGAGTAGAACAGCTCCTACGTTGTCCTCTTCAAGATTCAGGACAATGCCCTTCAATCCGTTTTCAAATTCAATGAGCTCACCCGATTGCACCTCAGAGAGGCCATAAATACGGGCAATACCATCACCTACCTGTAGAACCGTTCCTATTTCCTCAAGGTCCGCTTCTGACTTAAATCCCGCCAATTGCTGTCTTAATATTGCGGAGACTTCTGCTGGTTTAATTTGTGCCATTTTAATTAGTTTTTATCTAGTTAGCAGTAAAATGTCTTTGATTAAATGTTTTTTTCAAGTCATTAATACTTCTTTGAATACTCGCATCATATTGTTTGTCGCCTATTCTTATGACCAGGCCGCCTATTAACTTTTCATTTTTCTTTTCAAGTAGCTCTACTTCCGATTTTACACTGTCCTCAATCGTTTTCAATACAGCACTTCTGATGTTCTCATCTAAACCCGCCGCCGAAGAAACAATCGCTGTTATTATCTTCTTGTGCTCTTTATATTGCTGTTGGAATTGGATCGCAATTTCCGCCAGGTAGTTCTCTCTGCCATGCTTAGTAATTATTGAAATAAATGTATTTGACAGGGTGCCAATATGTTTCGAAAACACCTCTTTAAACACCTTAACCTTCTTCTCCGGCTTAATTATGGGACTTTTTAACAGCAGCTTCAACTCCTTACTCCCCGCACAAGTGTCCACGATAAGGCTCATATCGTTATATGCCTCCTCCAGTTTTCCCTGGTCAATGCACAATCCGATAAAGGATTTGGCGTATCTAGATGCTACTCTTGTTTCCCGCAAAATTTGCTCTCTGTGTTAATTGAGCTGAATTTCTTCAACTAAATTGCTAATCAATGCTTTTTGCTTCTTGTCTTCTGAAAGTTCAGATTTCAAAATCTTCTCTGCAATATCTATCGACAACGACGCGACCTGGACCTTCATATCAGCCATAGCTGCTTTTCTTTCGTTGTTTATTTCCTCACGAGCCTGCCGCAATACTTTATCAGCTTCCTCCTTGGCTTTTTTCTTTGCCTTCGCAATTATCTGGTTTTTCATATCACGGGCATCTTTAATCAGGCTGTCTCTTTCAACCTGACTCTCCTTCTTCAGCTCTTCGCTCTGCAATTTTACCAATGCTATATCTTCTCTCGCCTTACGGGCATCACCCAAAGAAACTTCTATAGAATATTCCCGGTCCTTCAATGCGTTGAGAATGGGACCCCATGCATATTTTTTCAAGATGAACATTACGATGAGAAACGAAACGGTCATCCAAAATACCAGGCCCATTGCGGGTTGAACTAATTCCATAATTACTTGTTTTAAGTTGGTTTACCCGTTACTTAAAGGGTCCTGGCTCACACTGTCAGCCCAATACACTGTGCCTCTGGTTTGAGACAGGATCCCTGTCATTAACAGGATTATTGTTGGGTGCTTGCTACTTAACAAAAATCACAAGCAGACCTACTACCATGGCAAAGAAAGCAGCTCCCTCTACTAAGGCGGCCATCAGAATCATGTTAGCACGCAAGTCGTTAATCGCTTCTGGCTGTCGAGCCATCGCCTGCATTGCGTCTCCTCCGATTCTTCCGATACCTATACCTGCACCTACCGCTGCTAATCCAGCACCTAATGCTGCAACACCATAACCGATTCCTACGTTCGGAGCAAACTCTAATAAAACTGATAATAACATAACTTAATTAATTAAAAGGTTAATAAATTAATACACACAAAATCAATGACTTTCCTCGGTAGCCATGCCAAAATACATCGCTGATAATAAGGCAAAAACATATGCCTGAAGAAAGGCGACCAATAATTCCAGCATGGTCATAAAAACTGTAAATGCTACAGATAAAAGCGATACACCGTAACCTGCAGCCCAATGCATCTCACCAAAAATGAAAATCAAACTAAAAAAGGAGAGTGCAATAATGTGCCCTGCAGTTATATTGGCAAACAATCGTATCATAAGCACGAATGGTTTCAGAAACATTCCCATGATCTCAATGGGGGTTAGGATAAACAGAATACCTGTAGGTACTCCAGGCATGGCTAAAATATGCCTCCAATAATTCTTGTTACTGCTGATTAGCGTAATAACAAAAGTCATCACTGCTAAGGCAAACGTAATGGATATGTTACCCGTTAGGTTTACACCACCAGGAAAGATGGGCACCAGGCCCAATAAATTATTAATCCAGATAAAGAAAAATACGGTGAGTAGAAATGGCATGTACCTCTGATACTTCTTCTCCCCTATCGAAGCCTTCGCTATATCATCTCTGACAAATACAATAATGGGTTCCAGCAACGATTGCAATCCCCTGGGCGCCTGTTCCGGGTTTCTCGTGTAAGTCCGGGCTACAGATATAAATATGAACATCATAATAGCAATGCTGATCATCAGCGACGTTACATTCTTGGTAATGGAAAAATCAAAAATGGCTTTAGATGCCTCTTCATTTTTAGTTCCATCTTCATTTGCTGCTACAATGTGATTCTCAACGATTGCGTATCCATCATAAGAAGCGTGACCATGTTCAAATCGTGATGAAGAGAAGAAACTCAATCCGCGATTGGTATCATAAATAATTATGGGCAACGGTATAGAAACCGGATGACCTGCCCAATCCCATAAATGCCAGTCGTGAGCATCGCTAATGTGCTCTAGTATTAACTTGCCAGCATCGAATTTTTTATGTGTTTCTGTTGGCTCCTCGTTTGCGAAAACCGTGGTCGCATAAAACAGGGGGAAAATAAAGGCAAAAACAAATAGGAACAATCCGCGTTTTAGCGAGATTTTGGGGCTTAAACTATTGATACTCAGTACCATCATTTACCAGATTCAACCCAACCTTCTGTTTGGGACTGCAAAAATATATATTTAAACTGTAAACAAGGAGTTTATGCAGCTTTTTTTGCCCTTTTTTTGAAGTGCTGCGATAAGTGGAATGTATCGAATATCGTGTTGAGGAAATATATAATCACAATTGATACAATTATAGCGGCGGCATTCTCGCTATCAATCAATACCCAAATGATTAAAACCCCAAAGTAAAGAAACAATTTCAAGGCAGCTGCAGCCATAAAATTTCGCACAAACTTCTGAGGATTTCCATCCTCCGAGCTGGTTATAATCTTGTGTTCATACAGTAAAATAAAAAAATAGAAAAGCGCTGTTACTGCATAGTAATTGAGTGCGAGGATAAAAGATGGAGCCAATTCGTGCACTGCGGTATAAGCAATACTATGCGCGACAATTGAATAAACGGTAAATCTTGCGGCAAATCTCACGATTGGAGAAGTCATCAGGAGCTTGTATCTCGGGTAGGCTCCTCAAGCACGAAGTCGTTCATGAAATTGGTGGTGTATTTACCGCTTAGAAACACTTCGTTATTCATGAGCTGTTCATGAAAGGGCATGGTGGTTTTAACCCCTTCGATAATCACTTCCTCCAAGGCCCTTTTCATCTTGGCGATTGCCTCTTCCCTTGTTTGCGCAACCGTAATTAATTTAGCAATCAGAGAATCGTAATCCGGAGGAATTGTATAGCCAGAATAAACATGTGTGTCTACCCTTACTCCGTGTCCTCCCGGTTTGTGGAAGTTGGTAATTGTGCCGGGGCTTGGCCTGAAATCATTGAAGGGATCTTCGGCATTAATTCTGCATTCAATGGCATGCATTTGCGGATAGAGATTCTTGCCACTAATTTTTTCGCCGGCAGCTATCTTAATTTGTTCTTTGATCAGATCATAATTGATCACCTCCTCTGTAATTGGATGCTCAACTTGTATTCTGGTATTCATTTCCATAAAATAGAAATTAGCTTTTTTATCCACCAGAAACTCTACCGTTCCTACCCCTTCATATTTTGCCGCTTTTCCAGCTTTTATGGCAGCCTTACCCATTTTCTCCCTTAACTTTTGGGTCATAAACGGAGAGGGTACCTCCTCGATCAATTTTTGATGTCTTCGCTGAATACTGCAGTCCCTTTCCGAGAGGTGTGATATCTTACCATATCGATCACCGGCGATCTGAAATTCAATATGCCTCGGATCCTCCACAAATTTCTCAAGGTACATATCGTTATTTCCAAAAGCTGCCATAGACTCCGCCCTCGCCTTGTCCCAGGCCTCTTCCAGTTCCTCTTCCTTCATCACAACTCTCATTCCCTTTCCGCCTCCACCAGCTGTAGCCTTAAGCATAACCGGGTAAGTAATTTTTTTGGCCCAGGAATAAGCGTCCTTCAAATCCTTAAGAAGCCCATTTGATCCGGGGATGGTGGGTACACCAGCCTTTGCCATGGTTTTGATGGCATTTGCTTTATCACCCATAGATTCAATCATCTTAGGTGAAGCTCCTATGAATTTAATCTTATGTTCATCGCAGATTTTCGAGAACTTGGCATTCTCAGCCAGGAAACCATAGCCGGGGTGTATAGCGTCGGAGTTGGTGATTTCTGCAGCGGCGATGATGCTAGGAATATTTAAATACGACTTTGCACTTGCAGCTGGGCCTATACAAACCGCTTCAGATGCAAACCTAACGTGTAAGGAGTCTCTATCGACTACGGAGTAAACGGCTACCGTCTCAATTCCCATCTCCTTACAGGTTCTGATAACTCTAAGTGCTATCTCTCCTCGGTTGGCAATCAATATCTTTTTAAACATCTGGGAAATTTGGATATTATCAGCTGCCCTACTATTGATTGAACAACTTCAAACAATTCTAATGAGGTTCTACCAGAAATATTGGTTGGTCATACTCAACAGGAGTTGCATCATCCACCAACACTTTAACAATTTTACCTCCAACTTCAGACTCAATTTCATTAAACAGCTTCATCGCCTCAATAATGAATATTACGTCTCCTTCCACTACCTCATCCCCCACACTTACAAAAGGCGGTTTATCCGGGGAAGAGGACCTGTAGAATGTGCCTATCATCGGTGCTTTAACGGTTATCAGATCTGAGTCCTCGCCCTCACCTGCTGCTTCCTGACTTTCAGCAACTGCACCTTGTTCCTCTCCAGCAACAGAAGGCGCCACAACAACTTGAGACGGTGTTGTTGTAACAACAGGAATTGCAGACTGTACCACAACATTCTCGGAATCCTGTGGAATGAGCTCACCCCGTTTTTTACGTGGCGGTGTTTTAATGACAATCTTGAAATCTTTAAGCTCCAATTCTACCTCGCTCACACCAGATCGAGATACAAACTTTATCAGTTCTTGAATTTCACTAAGTTTCATCCGTAATTATTTTATTTAATATTAAAGCGGTCAGATGGTACCTGCCTACCGGACAGGCAGGCTCGCCAAAATTATCCTCATTCCTACCGACTGAAGTGCATTTTCGCACGCAAGTCTGTTTGTTAAATTGTGTCGTGCTCGTTTAATAGGTTTATTTTCTTGACTCAAAAGTATAAATAAATAATATTAATTGTTATATGCCCACCTGAGATAAATAGACCCCCATGTGAATCCACCTCCAAATGTTGTAATTATCAAATTATCGCCTTTCTTCAATTTCGATTCCCATTCCCACAAGCACAGTGGAATGGTTGCATTGGTCGTATTACCGTATTTGCCAATGTTAATCATAACCTTGCTGAGATCCAGATTAATGCGATTAGCGGTAGCTTCAAGAATTCGCCTATTGGCCTGGTGTGGCACCAACCAGGCTATGTCCTGACCGGTGAGATCATTTCTCTTCATGACTTCTTCGGCTACGTCTGCCATTCTCGTTACTGCAAATCTGAAAACAGCCTGGCCTGCCTGATAAATGAAATGCTCTTTATTGTCTATCGTTTCATGTGTTGCAGGATATTGAGAGCCACCCGCCTTTTGATATAAATGTTCTCTTCCGGATCCATCGCTTCTCAACACGGAGTCGATAATATTGTCTCCATCTTCCGCAGGCTCTAACAACACGGCTCCGGCTCCATCACCAAATATGATACAGGTAGATCTATCTGTATAATCTACAATTGACGACATTTTATCCGCACCAACAACTACTACTTTCTTATGTGAACCCGATTCTATGTACTTAGATGCGGTTACCATTGCATAGAGGAAACCAGAGCATGCAGCCATCACGTCGTAGCCAAAGGCATTAACGGCTCCAACCTTATCCATAATAATGTTAGCAGTTGCGGGAAATATCATATCCGGCGTTGCTGTGGCGCATATAAGCATGTCAATTTCCCCTGGATCAATCCCCCTTTTTTCGCACAAGCCTTTTACAGCTTCATACCCTAAATCCGAGGAAGCACCTTCTTTAAGGATGCGACGCTCTTCAACTCCTGTTCTGGTTTTTATCCACTCGTCAGTCGTATCAACCATCTTCTCCAGTTCGGCATTGGAGAGCACGTAATCGGGAACGTACGCGTGAACGGCAGTAATAGCGGCTTTCACTTTACTCATCTTGCAACTGCTATTTTAATTCTTCTTGCAAGATCAGCCTCTACCATATCTTTTGTCAATTTAATCATATTCATTACCGCCACCTCGTTTGAGCTTCCATGGCCAATGATAACCGGGGCATTAATGCCAAGTATCGGTGATCCACCATAATTCTCGTAGTTAAACCGTTCGAGATAGTCATCTTCAATTCCTCTTTTTTTGAAGGCAAAGTAGAATGCCTCTGCCTCTTTCAGCACCACGTTGCCGGTGAAACCGTCGCAGACAATCACGTCGATGTTTTCACTCAACAGGTCTCTTCCCTCCACATTCCCGACAAAGTTAAAATCTTTTGTGCCATTCATCATTTCAAAAGTGGCTTGTGTAAGCAAATTACCCTTTTTCTCTTCCGCACCTG
>DTRI01000001.1:19379-19803 GCA_012966015.1 Flavobacteriales bacterium
GGAAGAGAAAAAGGGTAATTTGCTTACACAAGCCACTTTTGGATTTGTGATATCATGCACATATTCGGCAAATAATGAGCCCAGAATGGCAAATTGGTACAGCACATCAGGTTTACAATCCGCATTAATTCCAACATCCAACACAATGGTAAATCCACCACCTACATTTGGAAGGGCTGTGGAAATACAAGGGCGATAGATTCCGGCGACAGTGTTGATATATCTTATGGAACCCACAAGCATGGCCCCTGTGTTACCTGTGCTGGCATATCCATCAATATCCCCTTTTCGCAAGGCGTGAAAGCCCAGAGCAATACTTGAATTTGGTTTTTGAGAAATTGCTTTTGTTGGGGGGTCACCCATGTCAACCACGTCTGGCGCATTGGTAATATCAAACAATCCTGCGTCGACAGAACGATCGGCA
>DTRI01000002.1 GCA_012966015.1 Flavobacteriales bacterium
GTGGGAAACCCAGCGGCAACAGTGATCACCTCATCGCCCGCTCGCAGAGCCCGGTCTTTAAGTCGAGGTGACGTTAAAGCAGAAACAGCAAGTAAATTGGCCGAAGAGCCTGAATTGGTTGTCAATACATGCCGAGTTTTAAGGAAATCGGCCAGCTGTTTTTCAAATTGACTGTTATACCTACCCGTGGTCAACCAGAAGTCCATAGAAGCGTCGACCAAAAATCTCAGTTCTTGACTACCATAAACTTTACCAGACACAGGCACAGAAGTTTGTCCCGCATGAAAATCTTGACGGGCATGTTCTGATTCGGCTAGTTGATCAACCAAATCCAAAATTCTTTTTCTTAGATCACGATTCATGTGTGCTGAAAAAAATTAAATTTAATTTTTGGCATCAATCTGGTATTCAGAAATCTGTTGCAAAGAAAACGACCTCATTTCATGACCCTTTAGATGAGCTTTGTACCATTCGACCGTTTTACGAATGGTTTTTTCAAAAATCCAACTAGGAACCCACCCTAGGCTATTTTTGGCTTTGGAACAGTCGAGTTTCAATTGAGTTGCTTCATGAGCAGAAGACTGTGTATCCTTTTCCCAGGTTACCTCTTCACCCCATTCTACTATCACTTGGTCTGCTATTTTAGCAACGGAACAGGAATCATTTTCATTTGGACCAAAGTTCCATGAATCGGCGAAAGATTCCCCTTGCTCCCAAAGCTTTTCGGCCAGTATCATATATCCATTTAAAGGATCTAGTACGTGTTGCCAAGGACGAATTGCTTCAGGACTGCGGATTACAATGGGTCGTTTATTTACGAATGAACGAACCATGTCGGGAATCAAGCGATCTTGTGACCAATCTCCTCCTCCTATCACGTTTCCGGCTCGAACCGAACTTAGTGCTACTGTTGGTTCTGTATTAACACTTGATCGGAAAAATGATTGTCGGTAAGCCGCTGTGATTAATTCGGAACAACCCTTACTGCTACTATAAGGGTCGTGCCCACCCATTGGATCAGTCTCTCGATATCCCCAAACCCATTCCCTATTCTCATAACATTTATCGCTTGTGACATTGATCACTACTCGCACGCCACCACTTTGTCGAATGGCTTCCAAAACATGAATACTCCCTAGTATGTTTGTTGAAAGGGTGTCCAGGGGATATTTATAAGAATGACGGACAAGCGGAAGTGCTGCCATATGGATTACAATTTCAGGGCGATGTTTCTCGATGACATTTTTAAGACAATCAAAGTCACGTATGTCGCCACGCAAGGAATTAACATCTTGATGCACTCGGGCGACTTTATAAAAACTGGGCTCTGATGGAATGTTGATCGAAAATCCTGTAACCTCGGCTCCCACATTTTGAAGCCACAATGTGAGCCACCCACCTTTAAAACCAGTGTGCCCCGTTACAAGAACTCGTTTGCCTTTCCAAAAAGAAGGGGTCATTTCTAAATTTTAATAGAAAACTAATCTACTTAAGAATAATCCAAAAATATTACTACTTATCGACTTCATCTAAATCAAACTTGAAGGACCTTAAAATACTAGTTAAGCCTAGAAAAATCTTAGTTTAAGGAATCTGTATTAATTTAAGAACAGGCTCGATGCTTCCTCGAAAGTTATCGTCTCAACG
>DTRI01000003.1 GCA_012966015.1 Flavobacteriales bacterium
GAATGGGATCCGGAAATCACCTTTCAGGTCGCGAGTGAGCACGGTTTCCAAGCCCATGCTGCAGGGCCGAAAACTGGCTTCTACAACTATGCGGACATCGATGATGACTTTATTTCGATTCACCATTATCTCAAATGGCACAAATTTGGTATTACTCGGTCGTTTGATAATCTTGCACTCGAAATTCGTAATGGACGCATCAGGCGTGACGAAGCTATTCAAATTATTCGTGACCGTGGCGATGAAACCCCATACGAGGATATTACTAAGTTTTGCGGTTTCACCGGCATCTCCACTAAACATTTTTTTCAGGTTATCGAGCAATTTCGCAATTTGAATATTTGGTCTCAGGAAAAAGGAAAGTGGATCATAAAAAATTTCTTAATTCCTGATTGGAAATGGTGATGAAGTTTAAGGAGACAATCCCACCTCGTATCTTCGAAACTGGAAAAGGTGAACCCACTGAAATTGCTGATTGTGCTCATATTGAGCTTACCCCAGATGAACAAGTTACTTTTAAAACATTCTCTGGTGCTGAATATGATGTGGTTCGAAAGTCGTGGGGATATTACGCTACGCCATCCTTGAATGGACGACTGCAAGGATTCGGACTACGAGGTGTACTTGTCAAAAGCCTTGATTCCAAGTATTATATTTTGTTAGTTGAAAGGGGGAAAGAGGACTGTTTTCAATCCTACTGTGACATCCAAGAATTAACTATTGTCTGCTGGCTAGATAATGATAAAGAACTAAAAACGCTAGAAGGGAAACTGAACAGTAGCTGATATGGAATCTTCTCAAATTTCTCTATCTTGTCTATGTTGTGGCAGTAGTCATTTCATCAATATATTCATGTATGATTCGCCGCCTGAAGGTGAGATCAGGTTTGAATTTAGTTCATCTCGATCGTACCAACGTGAGATTCGGCGTTGCAATCTTTGTGGTCACTTCATTTCAATTCATGACATGGATGTTGGTACACTTTATAATAATGATTATGTTAGCTCTAATTATCAAGATCAAGGTGGGATTGCGCGTGCCTTTAAACGTATTATTTCACTCCCACCATCCCAGTCTGATAATGCAGGACGCGTACAGCGAATATTGGATTTTTCTACAAACCATTTCGTTCATGCTACTAAGAACATTGTTTTGTCCGTTTTGGATGTAGGTTCAGGTTTAGGTGTATTTCCATACAAAATTAAGGAAGCTGGCTTAGATTGTACAGCCCTCGACCCTGATGTGCGTTCGGTTAGGCATGCAAGAGAAATGGTTGGGGTGAAAGCCATTCATGGCGATTTTATGGAGATTCAGGACATTGGTCAATTTGATGTAATCACTTTTAATAAGGTCTTGGAACATGTGGAGAATCCTGTAAATATGTTAGCGAAAAGTTTGACTCACTTAAATCGTGGTGGATTTGTTTACGTAGAGGTTCCTGACGGCGAATCTGCGGTAGTCGAAGGTCCTGAACGCGAAGAATTTTTCATTGATCATCCTCATATATTCAGTCTTACGTCATTGAGTTTATTGTCTATTCAGGCCGGTTTTTCAGTACAAGCTATAGAGCGAATTCGTGAACCAAGTGGTAAGCATACGCTAAGGGTATTCTTGAAAACCAATTAGTTAGTAGTTTTTCGATCATATTGCCAACAGCATACCCACTTTGGGGAAGTTTTTTGCTGGTTTCTTTTTCTCGCAGTTACACCGTGTGAGCATAGGTTTGATATTTATACTGATACATCAAGATGATTGACAATTGCTTGGTATATTGAGGTTAGCAGATATACCGAGGTTAGGCTTTTCTTTAATGTTTAGTTTAGTGTTTCTGCCACTGATTACCAAATTAGCAGGTTTTCACGTGCCAGTTAAATGGTTTATAGGATGCCGTACACATGAATAGAAGTAATTTTAATGCCTTAGATTATGAAAGAAGGTATCAAGAGGGTTATGGTGTTGCATATCCGGAGTCTCATATTATCCGTATTCACAGACATATTTTGGATTGGGAATTGGATGTCAGATCTGGCTACATTTTCGATTTTGGGTGTGGGTTAGGTACCCACCTCAAGTACTTTACCACTCATTCTTTTGTCCCATATGGTTGTGATACTAGCCATACTGCTATTAGTTATTGCAAAAGCCTAATGCCCGATTTCGAATCACATTTTTTTGTTACACCAACTGTACCTGATTTGTCGGGGCTACTAAGAGTTCGAGAGTTCGATATATTTTTATCAAATCAAGTGCTCTACTTCCTGAGTGATCATGACATTCGAAACATTGTCAAACAAGCGTATTCACTTGTCCGTCCAGATGGCGTTTTTATTGCGACCATGATGTCTTACTCATGCTGGTACAGTCGATATATAACAGAAACCATTGGTGATCTGAAACGGGTTGAGTTTAGCACACCTCGCTGTAATGATTCTAACTTGATAAACTTCAAACATCAAGACGAGTTAGTGGATCTTTTTTATCCATTTCGTAAAATACACTTGGGCTCCTATGGCAGTCATATTCGTGAAGAAGAAGGCTCGACTGACCATTGGATATTTGTTGGCCTTCGCGATTAATACCAATGCTATATAGAACTGCTAATCCTTTATGGAATCCTTGGGCAAACGACAGACGTCTAATTGAGCTATATCGCAGACGTTGCAGGCAAGAATCTGAGGAAATGACCTGCGCAGCTCAAGCTGTGGATATACTGAAAAACAAAGTAGTCTCCGGAGACACCTTGCTTGATGCAGGATGCGGTGGTGGATACTACTTCTGGTCCTTTGAAACGCGGAATATTCCCATCGAATATTTTGGATTGGACTATACTCCCCGAATGATCAATCTGGCACGAGAAGAAATATGCCAAAAATCAGTCTTGCCTCCACAACGATTTATTCTTGGGACTATCGAGGATTTAGACATTCAATTTGATCATATTATTTGTTTCAATGTCTTAACGAATAGTCCTCATTATGCATTACCATTAGAGCGTTTACTTCTTTCAACGCGCAAATGTATTTTGTTGAGAGAAAGCCTTGGTGAAAAATTGACAATCCGATATACATCCGACGAGAATCTAGATAAAGATAAACGCCATATGCGGGTTTACCATAATACATATCCAATTGAAGAAGTAATATCATTTATGGAGGATTATGGTTTTATGGTAAGTTCTATTAAAGATCTGCGGACAAATGATGAAGTTGAAATGGTATGCAATATTCCACATTGGTGGAATATTCTCGTTGGAAGACGTTATACTTAGAATTCAAGTGAATTACTCTTTAATTTATAATAGACTCTAAAATCCCTCGTAAATTCTAAGTGGTGTCTTTCTCTTGAGCGCTACTATAAGAAAGCTTATAAAGATGTCAAGAATTGCTGGAATCATTAATAACTCACTCCGTAATTTTCGTCAAGCTAACCCATTGCGGCCGTCACTTCAGGCTTTGAAACTGAACCAAGATTGGAAAGGTTACACTGAAGAACTGGGGCAAGTAGTCTTTGGTTGGTGTGGTTGGCGTACACCAAATCTATTCAATGGGCGTGGTATCATTATAGCCCTTGATGGTTGTTTTTATAACCGACAAGCACTCGGTAGTGCAGTTGATGATGCCTCACTGATGGGTGAGTTATATCTCGATTTGGGTTTAGAGAAAGCACTACAACTCATTAATGGTGACTTTGCTATTATGCTTTATGATTCGAGAATAGATACACTGTGGTTAGCACGCGACCGATTCGGTTTAAAACCACTTTACTATGTGATAAAATCTGAGTATTTTGCTTTTGCTTCACAGCCTCGAGGTTTGTTTCCCCTCCCCAACATTTCAAAAGATACTAATCATCAGTTTGTTGCAACTTTTGCTGCTTCTCACTACCGATACTTTGACAATGATATTGAATCCTCTCCATACAAGGAGATCATTCAATTACCTGCAGCACACTTTTTACGTTTCAGTCAGGGGGAAATAACCAAATCCAAGTATTGGGAATTATCCGATTCCAACGGTCTCGAAGATTCTGATGAGAAGGTACTAGCAGAGCAATATAGAGAACTGTTGTTGGATGCAGTGTCCCTTCGTATTTCCTTTTCTTGCAATCCAACTTTCACCCTATCTGGTGGTATGGATTCTTCCTCAATACTAGCTGCCGCAGTTTATACTTCTAAGAGAAAGTTTCAAGCTTTCTCCACGACTTATACTGATAAAACCTATGATGAATCGGATGAAATCAAACCAATGCAGGATTCCCACTTGACTCAGTGGCATCCTATCTTAGTTGATAATCCTGATGTTTTTTATTTAATTCAGAAAATGATAGAGATTCACGATGAACCAGTAGCAACTGCGACTTGGCTGTCTCACTTTTTACTTTGTAAGGAAGTTGCGAGTAAGAAGTTTGACAGTCTATTTGGAGGACTCGGCGGTGATGAGCTAAATGCGGGAGAATATGAGCATTTCTTTTTTTATTTTGCAGATTTACGCCTCTCAGGTAATGAAAACCAGTTGGAAAAAGAAGTTAACAAATGGATTAATTACCATGACCATCCAATTTTTCGCAAAAGCTTTGCACTAGTAGAAAAATCTTTGAGAGACCTCGTTGATCTAAATGAACCAGGAAAATGTTATTTGGATCGTGCTCGTCTAGAACGATATAGTTCAGTTTTAAATCCTGACTTCTTCAGTTTGCAGGATTTAAAACCTAAAATGGATCATTACTCTAAGAGTTATCTGAGAAATCGGACCTCTCAGGACCTTTTTCGGGAAACGATTCCCTGCTGTTTAAGGTCAGAAGACCGCCACACGACGGCACACAATCTTGATAATTTTTTGCCGTTTTTTGACTATCGGCTTGTTGAATTCATGTTTCAGGTTCCGGGACATCTAAAGATCCAGGACGGAGTAACCAAAGTATTACTAAGAGAAGTGATGAAAGGCTTGCTACCAGAGCAGACGAGAACAAGGGTGAGAAAGACAGGCTGGAATGCCCCTGCCCATATATGGTTTTCTGGTACGGGAAAAGAAAAATTGCTTGACCTAGTCCATTCCCAAGCCTTCAAAGAAAGGGGGATTTATAATACAAAGGCAGTCATACGACTCATTGAAGATCACGACAGAATTATTTCTTCTCAAAGTATGGAAGAAAACCACATGATGTTCCTATGGCAGTTAGTTAATTTGGAACTTTGGCTTCGATCCAATGACTTCTAAACATGCATATTAGTATACTTACCTTAGGTTCATGGTCCCAAAAAATTCTTTGAGTTTACACACTAGATCTTAGGTAACTATATCTAATGTCTATAATATTTTTTCTGCTTAATGTATGTGTCTAGTATTCAAATCAGTGTTCCTTTGAAGATTCCTAACCAAAATGAGAAGTTGATGAAATCAACAAAGGCTATAAATATTTTATATATTACGTAGGGGAGTGAGACTAATGTCCGATTTGGGTCAGGAAATGCTGAATTTTGCTAAATTTCTGTTTCCCGTCTGCAGAAGTCTTACAGGAAATGGTGTTAGGCAAACACTAAAAAGTATCAAAGACAAGGTGCCTGAATTAGCAATGCATGAAGTACCTTCAGGAACACCAGCATTTGATTGGATTGTGCCGAAGGAGTGGAATATCAAAGATGCTTATATCATTAATCCCGATGGAAGAAAAATTATTGATTTTAAAGTAAATAATCTTCATGTTGTGGGTTATTCAATCCCGGTAGATCGAAAAATTACACTTGAAGAACTACAAGGGTGCTTGTTTTCTCTGCCAGATCAACCTGACGCAATACCTTATGTCACATCCTATTATGAAAAAATGTGGGGCTTTTGTCTTACGGAACAACAGCGAAGTCAACTAAAACCAGGGGTCTATCGTGTGAAAATTGATAGTACTCTTGAAGATGGTAGTCTAACCTATGGGGAAGTTATCCTGCCTGGGCAAACTAAACAGGAGATTTTTCTCTCTACCTATGTCTGTCACCCTTCAATGGCAAATGATGAATTGTCGGGTCCTGTTGTGTTATTACATATTTACTAAAGTGGCTAAAATCTTTGAGAACTAGACGGTATACGTACAGATTGATTTTCATACCGGAAACAATTGGATCGATTGTTTATCTGAGTCGAAACATAGAGCAAATGAAAGAAAGAATTT
>DTRI01000004.1 GCA_012966015.1 Flavobacteriales bacterium
CTATTGTATGGTGCAATGACCTTATTTTGGGTTCTTCATAAAGACTTTGTACAGCTTAAACGTTACGATACAAAAAACCTGATTAAAGGAAGCCGGGGCACGTATACAAAAGAGTTAGCCATCACCATTTTTTCAAAGGTGTTATATTATTTTTATATGCTGCTCATTCCAATGCTTTTTGTGGATATTGGCTTTTTGCAGTGGCTGGCAGGCTTTGCATTGATGCATTTTATATCAGGTGTCGTACTGGGGTTTGTGTTTCAATTGGCGCATGTGGTTGAGGATACACATTTTCCGGAGCCCAACCCAGAGAACAGCATTGAAAACGAATGGGCTATACATCAAATGTATACGACAGCGAATTTCGCCCGAAAGAATATTATATTGTCATGGTATGTGGGTGGGTTGAATTACCAGGTGGAGCATCATTTGTTTCCCAAGGTATGCCATATACACTATAGTAAATTGGCACCCATTGTAATGCAAACTGCCAGGGAATTTAATGTTCCCTATTACGATCAACCCACGTTTTGGAGTGCTCTCAAATCGCATTTCCGCATGATGAAGAAATTGGGGCAACCTGATGCTGATCCTGTTCCAGTTCCTGTTCCTGTTCCTGTTCCTGTTCCTGTTCCCAAGGTTGCTTAATCAATAATGTTGTTTCCATTTTAAGAGTCTGCCTTTCTTCTGACAAGTTCACGGATCAAGTCCGCTAAGACCTACATTTGTTTATGGCTTGCCGGAAATATCCCGGCTCAGGGACGGGAATACTCCGGCAACTTGAAAAATCTCATTGCTTACTAAATCATATTGATCTATAGGTATTTATACCGAAACGATATTCGAGGGAGTAATGACTTGTTTCAGCACTTGTTTTGCTGCTAAAATATTTCCAATGGATTGAACAACAAGAGTTAATCTGTCTTTCTGCTCCTTCATCTGGCAGCTACTGGCATTGGTTTGCACATAATTGAGCATCTTCGTAAAGGCATCGGACTTATAATATTCCGACTCCTTGTCGGCGATGAAGTAACCTATCATTTTTTCCTGTTTCAACACAAGTTTTTCAAATCCACATTCTTTTGCGGCCCAACGCAGCTGAATCGTTTCTAAAAGCGCCTCTGACTGTAACGGAAGCTGACCAAATCTATCTGTTAGCATGATCCTGAATTTTTGGAGGTCTTCCTTGTTTTCGATGTCATTCAACTCCTTGTAAAGACTGAGTCTTTCGGTTACCGTGTTGATATAGCTGTCAGTAAAGAGAATTTCCATATCCGTTTCTATCTGACAGTCTTTAACATAACTGGTGATTTCGACAGTAGCAGCTCCCTTTTTTGTAATTCGTTCATCCTGAAATAAGTTAGAGAACGCTCCTTCTTTTAGTTCATTTATTGCTTCATCCAGGATTTTATGATAGGTTTCAAATCCCAGCTCGTTGATGTATCCACTTTGTTCAGCTCCGAGCAGATTGCCCGCACCCCTGATATCCAAATCTCGCATAGCAATATTAAAGCCACTTCCGAGGTCAGAGAATTCTTCTATTGTTCTAAGTCGTTTCAGCGCATCAGTTGTCAATGTAGAAAGGGGAGGGGTGAGTAAATAACAAAATGCCTGTTTGTTGGACCTTCCTACCCGCCCCCTCATTTGGTGGATGTCGCTCAGTCCATGGTGGTTGGCATTGTTGATGATGATGGTATTGGCATTGGGAATATCTAAACCTGACTCAATGATGGTGGTAGCAACCAGTACGTCATATTCACCATCGATGAAATCGATCATTACCTTCTCCAGCTGCTGACCATCCATTTGGCCATGGCCAGTAACCACCCTCACCTTAGGACATAATCGCTGAATCATACCAGCTATTTCTTCAATGTTCTGAACTCGATTGTGCACGAAAAATACTTGCCCTCCCCTGGAAACTTCGTGCTCGATAGTCTCTTTGATGATCAGCTCATTGTAAACGTGTAATTCCGTGAGTATAGGCTGGCGATTGGGTGGTGGTGTATTGATAACGGATAAGTCACGAGCGCTCATAAGAGAAAATTGCAAGGTCCTGGGAATGGGAGTAGCAGTTAACGTGAGCGTATCCACGTTTACCCGCAGCGACTTTAACTTTTCTTTTGTGCTAACACCAAATTTCTGCTCCTCGTCGATGATCAGCAATCCAAGATCCTTAATTTTTATGTCTTTACTTACCAGCCTGTGCGTACCGATGATTATATCGGTTTTTCCAGACTCCAGATTTTTAATGCTTTCTCTTATTTGAGAAGTACTTTTAAATCTATTCAGATAATCAATGTTGCATGGAAAATCTTTTAACCTATTGCGCAACGTGTTATAGTGTTGCATGGCCAGGATGGTGGTCGGAACGAGGATGGCTACCTGCTTACTATCCGTGACCGCTTTGAATGCCGCCCGAATGGCGATTTCAGTTTTTCCAAATCCCACGTCGCCACAGATTAATCGGTCCATAGGAATCTCTGATTCCATGTCTTTTTTAACATCTTCGGTAGCCGTAAACTGATCTGGCGTGTCCTCGAATAAAAAAGATGCTTCCAGCTCTATTTGTAAATATGAATCAGGTGAAAATTGAAATCCTTTCCTCGTCTTACGCTGTGCATACAGTTTAATAAGATCTGTAGCAATGTCTTTTATCTTCTTTTTAGTGCGCTGTTTCAGCTTCTTCCAGGCTGTAGAGCCCAATTTGTCAATTCTCGGCTGGTGCCCTTCCCTGCCTGCGAACTTGGATATTCGATGCAGTGAGTGAATGCTGACGTATAAAATGTCTCCTTCTTTGTAAATAAGTCTTATAGCTTCTTGTGGCTTACCGTTCACATCAATTTTCTCCAATCCAGCAAACTGGCCAATGCCGTGATCGATGTGCACAACATAGTCTCCTTTTTGTAAATTCTTGAACTCCTTAAGTGTAATAGCCTGCTTTTTTGTGAAGCTGGTTTTCAATACCACCCTGTGATATCGATTGAAAATCTGATGATCTGTGTAACATGCAATTTTCACTTCATGATCTATGAATCCTTCATGAAGAGATAGTATTAAAGGTTCGAATAGCTGCGTCTTCTTATCCTTCTCATTGACATCATCCTTATATGAAACACTATGCTTACCGGGTTTTAAGGCTATATCTTGAAAAATTGCATAAAGCCTTTCAATTTGATTGGCGCTATCCGAAAGGATTATGTTTTTGAAATTGTCCTTCCGCTTCACTGTCAAGTCCTCCAGCAGCATATCAAATTCCTTGTTAAAAGACGGCTGGGGCTTAGTTCTGAAATCAATTGTGGCTGCTGGTTCGAAATGAAAGTGTGTTCCAAATTCAAAAATAGAGTAGTCACCCTGTTCCAGTAAAGGCTGTTTTGTTTTCGATAGCAGCTCATCCACCAATTTGGCATCTTTAACCCATACAGTTGCTTTTGATTCTAATAGCGAAAGAAAGGAGACCATAGCATCTTGGGTGATGTTCTCCTGCAAATCGGGAATGAGGTTGACGGTGCCCTTTTTCTTAATGGATATTTGCGTTTCGGGGTCAAAGGTGCGAATCGAGCTGATAATATCACCTTCGAACTCTATTCTATACGGATGGTCGTTCGAGTAAGAAAACACATCTATGATTCCTCCTCTAACGGCAAATTTTCCGGGCTCGAAGATGAAATCTGTCCGCTCAAATCCCATTTCAAAAAGCCTGTCTATCAAGGTATCCTGATCGATGTCCTGGCTTCGATTGATGCCGAAAGAATTTTCTTCCAGGTGAATTTCAGAGACCACTTTTTCCTTCAAAGCCTCAGGATATGTAACAATAATTTTCTGATGAATGTTGCCGTCTTTGTATGTTTTGATTTGGTCAAAAACCTCGGTTCTTCTGAGTACATGGGCCTTGTCTATTACATCCTGTTTTCGGGAATTCTTGTAAGAGGAAGGAAAGAAAAACACTTTTTCTTCTATGATCAATTGCAGTAAGTCGTTAAAGAAGTAGGTAGCTTCTTCCTCCTGAGAGAGAATTATTACTGCAAGGCCGGGTAATTCATGAAGTGATGTAGCGCAAACCAATGCATCTAAAGAGCCACTAATGCCTTTCAGATGTAACTTAGATGGTGACGGGGATTCGATCCATTCGGAAATGGTACGCGTACGCACATCATTGTGGTAAATCTCAAAAAGATCTCGGGCCTTCATGTAAACTCAGATTCCTGTTATGGTATTGACTCTGTTTCAATAATGCCAATGGTTGTTTAACCGCCAAGATCGCCACGCTCGCGCAGAGTTCGCAATGTATGGGCCAACCGCCACTTGCAGTTAAATATTTATAGCTCTGGAGATAATTTATTTAACTTGTGGGCACCTCAGAATATTGTGCTATGAACTCTTCCGCTGTGGTAACCATATCTTCAGATCCAATCAAGATAGGTACCCGCTGATGTATACATTCGGGTTGAACTTCTAATATTCTTTTACTTCCGTTAGAAGCTTTTCCTCCTGCTTCTTCGGCAATAAACGCAAGTGGATTGCACTCATACAACAATCTCAGTTTTCCCGTTGGAGAAAATGCGGTAGTAGGGTAGATGAAGATGCCACCCTTGATCATATTTCTGTGAAAATCAGCCACCATAGAACCAATATATCTCAAGGAATAAGGCCTGTTGGTCGCTTCATCCTCTTCCTGGCAATACTTGATGTATTGTTTGATTCCTTTAGGAAAGTGCACGAAATAACCTTGATTTATAGAATAGATCTTTCCGCTTTTAGGGATCTTCATATCTGGATGGGACAGGCAGAACTCCCCAATTGAAGGATCGAGCGTAAAGCCATTGACACCCCTACCTGTGGTATACACCAACATAGATGAGGAGCCATAAATGATATATCCAGCAGCAACCAGTTCCGTTCCGGGTTGTAAAAAATCATCGAGCTCCGCGGGCCCTGATAAAGAAACTCTTCTGTAAATGGCAAAAATGGTTCCTGTCGACACATTGGAATCGATGTTGGAAGATCCATCTAACGGGTCAAATGCCACAACGTACTTGCCTACATCATTGCCGTTGTTGCTGATATGAATGATATCCTCATCTTCTTCTGAAACCAAGGCGCACACCTCATTTCCTGCAGTAAGCGCTGCGATAAATTGCTTGTTGGCATATACATCGAGTTTTTGTACCGCTTCTCCCTGAATATTTACAGAATCTGCCTCGCCGAGAATATCTACCAAACCAGCCTTGTTTACTTCCCGGTTAACGATTTTTGCAGCAATGGATATATCACTTAGCAATCGGGTCAGCTCTCCTTTTGCGTATTTAAAGTCGGCTTGGCGCTCAATAATAAATTCAGTGAGGGTTTTTACAGCTTCCATATTGTATAAAACAATTATTCCCGCCTTCTCTCCCCTAAGGGATGCGGCGGACAAGTTGGGGTGCAAATATCGGATAATTTAATAAACTTCTGAACAAAGTCCTGTATGCAATAATGGCATATCTTTGCGCCTGTTAACGATGACAGATGTATGGAAATTGTAATCAGGAAGGCAGAGAAAAAGGACATGGTAGATGTGCACTGCTTGATTGTGGAGCTGGCACTCTTTGAAAATGCGGCCGAGCAGGTAGCCATATCAGTAGAAGACCTGGAAAGGGACGGTTTTGAAGGAGCCTCGCTGTTCAATGTATTATTGGCGGAGAATGATGGAGAAATAGCCGGCATGGCATTCTATTACTCTGCTTATTCAACCTGGAAGGGTAAAATGCTATATCTGGATGACTTAGTGGTTTTGGAAAAATATCGCAAGCATGGAGTAGGACAATTATTGATTGATGCGATCAAGTCGGAGGCTAATTCGGAACATGCAAATCAGGTAAGGTTTCATGTGTTAAACTGGAATGAAACGGCCATCAACTTTTATAAGAAGAATAATGTGTCCCTTGACGATGAGTGGATTCTTTGCAAAATTGAAAAAGACGGAATTGGTTGAGCGGGAAACCAGTCAACCAATTAACCAATTAACCAATCAACCAATCAACCAATCAACCAATCAACCAATCAACCAGTCAACCAATCAACCAATCAACCAGTCAACCAGTCAACCAGTCAACCAATCAACCAATCAACCAGTCAACCAGTCAACCA
>DTRI01000005.1 GCA_012966015.1 Flavobacteriales bacterium
ATAAACTCTTGAATCATAGAATGGAAATATTGGTGGTTGAAAAGGATGGGAACCCGTAGCAATTAGAAACACATCTGAATTTAATGTTACCGGTGTTCCGTTTTTCGGTGTAACCAGGACAGTATGATCATCAGAAAATTCTGCAAATCCTCGATAGAGGTCAATGTTATGGGCCTTTACATTGTCAGAAATTCTGGAACGCTCACTTTGAACCACCAACCGCTCCCTATACATAAAATCGCTTGCACTCACTTTTTCTTTAAACTGGAAGGACAAACCAAAAAGGTCACGTTGACGAAACCCAGATAAATATAGCGCGGATTCTCGCAAAGTCTTAGACGGCAAGGTACCAGTGTTGGCTGCAGCCCCTCCCAGGACGTCTTCTTTTTCAATAAGAGCTACATTTTTTCCAAAATAGGCTGCTTGAGCGGCTCCCTTCTCTCCTGCTGGACCTGAGCCTAATACTAAAAGATCATATGTTTTGTTAACCATAACCCCACTCCTAATCTTGCCACACATGCTAAAGTCGTTAAATAAACCAATTCCTCAAACGCTATTGCCACCTTTACTTTAAACATCCATTCCATTTCTTACTTAGAATCCTTAAAACCTTTCTATCTAACCTTTAGGTCTATTAATTTGCTCATACATAAAGCTTAGATACTCAAGAATAGGTTAAAATACCAAATTCAACATTATACGACTGTTCCTCAGTAGCAGAGAAGATATTGACGTTTTGTATTAGAATACGGAAAAGCGGGAAAAACAACGGTACGACTGACGCAACCGCAATTGATCTATTGCCAAGATCGCGAACACAGCAACGAAATTTCAGACGTGCATGATGGGACAACTAGAAATTAAGATTTTACTTTAAACCTTCATGTTCCCGTTGAACAATATACGCTTTAACGCTTCGCTGGTTTTGAAGCTGTAATTTTTTTGATACCAAATCTATAATCTTGTTCTCATCAGATAGGTAAAGGATATGTGAAACATCTATTATTTTACATCAGTTGTTATGCAGCCAATCAACCACCCAAACTGCATCACTGTCACTAGGAAATACTGGATAATGTACGGTTACTATCACTCCATCGATTGCAATCATTGTTATCCTTTTAATTAACTGCATTCTCTCAACTTCAAACAACGGTAATTTCATCGCTTTACTGAACTTAAATTCATCATCACTCAACACTTCAAATGGAAGGTGTAACCTTTCCGCCATTTCTTGCTGATATTCGGTCGACTGTGTACTAAGGCCGAATAATTCCGCACCCAGTTGTTTTAATTCGTTATAGCGATCTCGGAACGAACAACTCTGTGGAGTACAACCTCGTGCGCCAGGTATTTTATCCCATCCCTCTGGCAAGGCCACGCCTGGCTTACCGGTCCTTGGATAACAATAAATAACTAATTTGCCGCTGATTTGACCAATGTTTAAACGTTTTCCTTGCGTTGAAGTCAACTCGACATCTGCCAGTTTCATTCCAACTAAATGGTCCGTTTTACCATCATTCTCTGGCACGGGGAGATTGGTTGGTAAATCCAGTAAATTAGCCAAGTGGATTCCTCCGTTGCTAGTGATAAAAAAACGCTACAGAATTCTGTAGCGTTTTCAGTTGC
>DTRI01000006.1 GCA_012966015.1 Flavobacteriales bacterium
GAGACATTTATTTTCAAGTGGTGTTTAAGCCGGTCTCAACCATTATGCAGAAACAAATGACTGTTAATACTGATGGAGAAGAGGTTGAGATTGAAGGAAAAGGCCGCCACGACCCCTGCGTTTTACCTCGGGCAGTACCTATTGTAGATGCGATGGCTGCTCTGGTTATGGTGGATCACTTATTAAGAAGCAGAACAACGAAGATCTAATGAAAAAACTAGCACTTCACTGGCAGGTCATAATTGGCCTAGTACTCGGTACCATCTACGCTTATGCGGCAGTTCACTATAACTGGGTTGAGTTTACACTGAATTGGATCAATCCTTTTGGGGATATCTTCATCAACCTTCTGAAGATGATTGCGGTGCCTCTGGTTCTGTTTTCAGTAATCTCAGGAATTATCTCACTTAAGGATATATCCAAATTGGGGAGAATGGGAGTGAAGACGCTGGCCATTTACTTAATTACAACCATGTTTGCTGTTTCGCTGGGACTATTGCTGGTCAACCTCATTAAGCCAGGTGAAAAGGTTGCCGAGGATTTTCGCATTGAAAATAGAATCAAGTATGAGCTGTGGAAGGTAGAAAACGGCATTATGGACCTTGATACCATCTGTCTTTCATGCGATCCTGCAAATGCAGCGTTAGTAGCTGAAATTAGTAAAAGGCCTCCAGAAGAGGTAGATCCATGGGTAAAGGATAAGATAAAAAAGTACAAAGATCAGAAGAAAGCAAGACCACTGGATTCTTTGGTGGATGTCTTTCCCTCCAATATTTTCAACTCACTATCCGCTTCCGCGATGTTGCAGATTATATTCTTTGCCGTCTTCTTTGGGATAGTCATGGTCATGATACCAAAAGAAAAGAGTGAGCCAGTCGCTAAGCTGATAGACGGTCTCAATGAGATCTTTGTCAGAATGGTTTGGGTAATCATGAAGGCTATGCCAATCTTCGTCTTTGCGTTAATGGCTGGGCAAGTTGTTAAAGCTGCAGGAAATAACACGGATAAATTTGAAGAGATCCTAAGGTTCTTGGGATGGTATTCTTTAAACGTGGTGATCGGTTTGGGAATAATGATTTTCCTGATCTATCCTTTGATTGCTAAATTGTTCGCCAAACTGCCAATCAAGTTCTTCCTGTCTGCAATCAAGCAGGCCCAGCTTACGGCTTTCTCTACTAGCTCCTCCGTAGCTACCCTTCCGGTAACCATGGATTGTATCGAAAACAAGATTGGTGTGTCAAAGCCCGTTACTAGTTTCGTATTGCCAATTGGAGCCACCGTGAATATGGACGGTACCAGTTTATATCAAGCGGTAGCTGTTGTTGCAATGGCTCAGTATCACCTAATTGATCTTTCAGTTGCACAGCAATTGGTAATTGTAATTACTGCAACACTTGCTTCCATAGGAGCAGCAGCCATACCAAGTGCTGGATTGGTTCTGATGATGGTAGTTCTTACGTCTGTTGGCTTGAATCCTCTGTGGATCGCAATAATATTCCCTGTTGACCGTATATTGGATATGTGTCGGACGGTGGTGAATGTCACCGGAGATGCTACGGTTGCTAGTTTGGTCGCCAAATCAGAGGGGGAATTAAATCCTCCAGCTGAAGATTAAGGGTATAG
>DTRI01000007.1 GCA_012966015.1 Flavobacteriales bacterium
TGGTTTAAGATATTTCTCTACCCATTTGGATAACTTGGAAGGAGTGAGCTTTCCACATTCATATTGATCAGCTAAAATGGTGGCAACTGATAAAACAATATAGTCATCTCTGAGTTTTTCGTCCTTCGGAAATAGCATCCATGCCATAACTCTTTTTCCTGAAATCCATTTTTGGATCTCGTCCTGTTTCCTCCAATCACCAATATCAAGAGTAGGCATCATGCACTCCCAAATATTTTGTCATTCATTTTTGATACCACATTAGCGGTATGCTGTTCGCTTAGGTGGCTGTAACGTTTCACCATCTGCAAAGTTTTATGCCCCAATACTTCTGCTATTTCGGCTAGCGACGCACCATTCATAGCCAGATAAGATGCAGCACTATGGCGTAAATCGTGAAATCGAAAGTCTTTAATGCCAGCTTTTTTAATTGCTCTTTCCCACGGGTTTCTTATGTCTATAGGTTTCTTTCCAGTTTCATCAGGAAAGAGGAGGTTTGTGTCAATCCTGCGTAGCTCTGATAGTTTTTGTATTTCTTTAAATGCATGCTTGCCCAAAGGTAAGGCTCTTCGCTCATCATTCTTAGTTTCATGAATGATTGCAACCCGTCGCTTTAAATCAATATCACCCCAAGCCAGATTCATTATTTCCATTCTTCTAGCACCAGTCGACAATGCCAACATCACCACCGTATATAAAATTGGATTACTGCTCTCATTACATGCCTTCAATAATTGAACTCGCTCTTCATCATCAAGAACCCTAACTCTTCCTCGTGGCTCCTTAGGTTTAGTAACTTTGCTTATCGGTGAATCTTCAAGCCATCCCCATTCACGAATTGCTATAGTAAAAACATGAGATAAGGCTGCCATGTAACGTACAACCGATGCAGGGGAGCGCTTCTTTCTCTTGGAGCCAATCTCCTTTAACAAAAGATCTCTGTGTTCTGATATTAATGCAGGAGTTATATTGGCAAGTAACCTGTCGCCAATCTTTTCGTTCCACCAATTCAACTGCGTTGTCTGATCACGTTGCATAGAATCACTTTTGTTCGGCAGAACATCCCCCAAGTAGCGATCAATCATCTCGCCTAAGGTATGACGCTTTGCTTCCGTCCCCTTAAAGTGCCTGCCTTCTCGGATGGCAGACTCGGTGTCCTGTATCCATTTCTTTGCATCAGTCTTCCGATCGAACGTTGCTGTCTGTGGTGGAAATCCTTTAAGACGCACCTTCGCCTGGTAGTGAGCTTTCCCGTCAGTTTTTTTTCTCTCTACGATGGCACCCATGACCGTTTTCTCCCTAATTTACCTGCCCATATTCTACAGAAGTGGGCCACCCAATTCAACAACTGATAGTAAATCAGAATAAAGTATAATGAATATAATGTTTTATATATAAATGGGACAATAATGGGACACTAGTTCCTCATAAAGACCGTATAGAGCCTGTATATTAGCAGCACAGCAGTGACGTGGTATTGTCATAGATTGAGATTTCTTGCTGTAATTGTCCCATGAGTGTCCCATATAAAAAGAAAAGGGTCTAGCATAAAATGCTAAACCCTTTATTTAAATGGAGCCAGCGGACAGAATTGAACTGTCGACCTACTGATTACG
>DTRI01000008.1 GCA_012966015.1 Flavobacteriales bacterium
TGGAAATAAATGAAAAAATTAATGCACTCGATGGGTTTACGGCAGCGGTGATAGCCAAGCCAACCAAAAGGTTTAGCGAAAAGGACAAATTTATTCTGGATCAATTCATCATGAAGGGTGGCAAGATGTTGTGGTTGGTGGATGGCATGGTGGCAAGCATGGACAGCCTGATTAATAGCAGCGTAGCCATGGCAATACCCAGCGAAATAAACCTGGCTGATCAGCTGTTTAGATATGGAGTTAGAATTAATATGAACCTGGTTGAAGACCTGCAAGCAGCAGCTATTCCAATTAACACTGCGGTGCTAGGTGCGCCGCCCAAATGGGATTATTTTCCCTGGGGCTTCTTTCCGCTGGTTATTCCGCAACAAGAGCATCCGGTAGTAAAGAATTTAAATGCCATTAAATTCATATTTGCCAGCAGTATGGATACGGTGTCAGTTGATGGTGTAAAAAAAACTGTATTGTTAAGATCATCTGAGTATTCCAGGGTGCTCAGCTCTCCTGTCAAGATCACATTAGAAAGAATTACACGAACACCTGACGAGAGGCAATTTAATCGTCCCTATCAGGTTGTTGCTTATTTATTGGAAGGTACATTCACAAGTGTATTCAAGAACAGAATCCCAACCAACCTTGCGAACGATGATGATCTTGGATTTTTAGAAAGCAGCAAGCCCAATAGCATGATTGTTATATCAGATGGCGATGTGATCAGAAATGAGGTGCAGGAATCATCAGGACAAGCGTATCCACTTGGATTTGATAGATTTACCGGGCAAGAGTTTGGAAACAAAGACTTCATTCTTAACTGCATCGACTTTCTGTGCGACGATTCTGATTTGATAAAGGTTAGATCCCGGGAATTGAAGCTCAGGTTACTCGATAAGACGAAAATAGAAAAGGACAGATTAAAGTGGCAATTGACAAATACATCAATCCCCATCATCATCGTACTTATATTTGGCCTTGCTATGAATATAACAAGAAAGAAGCGATACAAATAAATAATTGATTGATCGATCGAATGATTCTATGGAAAAAACCGGTAGGCATACGCTAGTCGTCCCGATAAGGTTTGCAGATATTGACGGGTTGAATCACGTAAACAATGCAGTGTACTTAACGTATATTGAGTCTGCAAGAATAAAGTATTTCAATGAAGTAATCGGTGAGAGCATCGATTGGAACAAAAAAGGAATCATCCTTGCCTCGGCATCTATTAATTTTAAGGTACCTGTGGAGCTAGCTGATGAAGAGGTAATTGTTAGTACCTGGTGCAGTAATATTGGCACCAAGAGTTTTGAGCTCTCCTACTCTATCGTCAACAGCAAAACTAAAGCAATAGCCGCAGAAGCATCTACCACAATGGTTTGCTTCAATTACAGTGAGAAGCGAACCATAGAAATGCCGGAATTGTGGAAAGAGAAAATAAAATCCTACGAACAGAGTTAGAAGCTCAAAGAGCTATTATATTAAAGAATGAAGAATAAACTGGTAATATTTGGCATTGTACTTCTGGGAGGAACAGCGGCATACCTTTATTTTGGAGAGGAGAAGGGAACACTGAAAAAGGACCTGATGGATTTTGCAGT
>DTRI01000009.1 GCA_012966015.1 Flavobacteriales bacterium
GTTTATTTGTCGAAGCTGCATGGCAAACCCTTGCAGGAACATATTTTGATACCGTCCCCAACGCGATGGGCTGTGACAGCACTATTACCACCACACTATCGTTGGACTCATTCCTGGATGCTAGCATCAGCAGCGTTTCCGCGTTATGTGCAAACAATGGCCCCATTACTTTATCGGCAGTGTCACCTGTCGGCACCTGGTCAGGAACAGGAATCACGGATGTAGATTCAGGTATTTTTGATCCTGCAATAGCAGGAGCCGGAAGTTATCAAATCGTATATGTAACAGGCGGTAATTGCGGTGATTCAGATACTATTATCATTTCTGTGTATGAAGTGCCGGCCCTGTCTTTTGTTACTACTCCGGAGAGCTGTAACGATGAAAATGACGGTGCGGTTGATTTAACGGTCTCGGGTGGTGCAATACCGTATACTTATTTATGGAACGATCAGGGTGCAAGTACCATAGAAGATCTTACATCATTGTCTCCTGGATCATATGCTGTTATAGTGAATGATTCAAACTCCTGTTCAGTTACCGGTACTATATATGTAATTGAATCGACTCAGCTATGCTTCACACCTTATGTATACATACCCAATATTTTCTCGCCAAACGCAGATGGCGAAAATGACAAACTCTTTGTTCAGGGTAAAGGAATTGTGGAGATTGTCTTTATTATTTATGACAGATGGGGTGAAAAGATATTTGAAACTAATGATTTAAGCACGGGCTGGGATGGAGCATTTAAAGGAAAACCGATGAATGAAGCAGTCTTTGTTTATTATGTAAAGGCCACATTAATTAATGAGAGCATCGTGGAAAAAACAGGTAATCTCACCCTGGTAAGATAAATAGGCACGATTTAAGGTAGAATTAACCAATGAAAAAATTGAAATGTTATTCACTCTTAATTGTTCTTGTCCTATTGTCTGGCCTAACCTCTGGCCAAAATGTTGAATTCAAAAAAAGCAATTTTAAAGACCAAAAAGTAAAGTATAAGAGTGCTTTAAATAACTTTTATCTGGGAAACAATCTCTCTGTGCAGGGCAAATAGGTAAAGGCTTTAGCGCATTACCTAAAGGCAAATGAATTCAATCCCGACAACGGATTTTTGAACTATAAGATTGGAGAATGTTATCTCAATTCTCCTGATAAAACCAAGTCAATTCCTTATTTGGAAAAAGCAATGGAGCTCGATCCTGATGCCCATGCTGATATGCTATACTCGCTCGGTTTGGCATATCACTTGGATGCGAAGTGGGACACAGCGGTTACAGAGTATACCAAGTTTCAAAAAACACTTCCTGCACAAGCATTAGAAAAGATAGCAGAGGTCAAACGCAAGATAAGCGAATGCGATATTGGTAAAGAATTGCAGCAAAAGCCGCTTAATGTTAAAATTGAAAATCTTGGAGAGATTATTAATTCAGAATACACAGATTATGTTTCAACTATTTCCGCTGATGAATCTATTTTGATGTTTACTTCCAGGAGAAAAGCAAGAGATGGAGAAGAGGCATGGAAATATCCCTGCGATTTATGTCACCCAACCCATTCAAGCGGGGGAAAGGAACGAAATACACGCCAATG
>DTRI01000010.1 GCA_012966015.1 Flavobacteriales bacterium
GCGGGTGAGGAAATTGTAGTGGTGGTTTCGGCCATGGGAAAGATGACCAATGCACTGGAAGAAATCACCGATAGCTACATTAACAAAAAGGGTACCACGAAGGAGCTGCTGGATGGAATAAAGAACTATCATAGAGAAATACTCGAAGCGCTTTTTCCAGACCCCGCACATCCGGTTTATGAGCAGGTTAACAATGCGTTTGTTGAAATAGAATGGATTTTGGAAGAGGAGCCAATTAGAGGATACGATTTTGAATACGATCAAATCGTTTCGGTAGGTGAGCTGATTTCCACGAAAATTGTAAGTGCCCTGCTTACAGAGAGCGGTATTAGCAGCAGCTGGATAGATGTTCGAGATTTCTTAAAAACGGATAACACCTATCGCGAGGCGAAGGTAGATTGGGGGCTAACTTCTGAGAAAATTAAAGAAACATTATTGCCGAAACTGTCTGGGCAGGAGAATGGTGGGGTAGTGGTGACACAAGGATTTGTAGGTGTAACTTCCGAAAACTACAATACCACATTGGGGCGGGAAGGTTCGGATTTCACCGCGGCCATTATAGGCAGTTTACTAGACGCCGAAGAGGTGATAATCTGGAAAGATGTTCCGGGAGTGCTCAACGCCGATCCCAAATGGTTTGATAAAACCGAAAAGTTAGATGCATTGTCTTATCATGATGCCATTGAGCTCGCTTTTTTCGGTGCAACGGTAATCCACCCCAAAACCATTAAACCGCTGCAGAATAAGCAGATAGCGCTCAAGGTGAAGTCGTTTTACGAGCCGAAAGGGCAAGGGACGGTTATTAAAGCCACGAAGGAAGTGGGGGAAGATCAGCAAAAAATTCCTTCATTCATATTCAAGGTAGATCAGGTTCTTATTTCAATTTTACCGAGGGATTACTCATTTATTGTGGAGGAGAACCTCAGTGAAATATTCAAGAAATTCTCTGACTATCAGGTAAAGGTGAATTTGATGCAGCACGCGGCCTTGAGTTTTTCGGTGTGCGTGGATGCGGAGATCAACAGGGTTCCAAAGCTAATTGATGAGCTTCAAAAGGACTTCAAAGTGCTTTACAATGAAAATGTTGAGCTGATTACTATAAGAAACTACGACCAGGAGACCATTGACCAGCTGACCGATGGGAAAAAGATCTTTGTAGAGCAAAAGAGCCGGCAGACTGCCAGGTTTGTGGTGAAGGATGTGAAATAGTAAGCAGTTACTGCTGCAGCTCCCTAACACGCTCCGCCAATATCGTTGAGATCCTTTTATTAGATTCAAAAGACCAGCCGGCTACGTGAGGTGACAGAATTACTTTATCGCTTCTAACCAGATATTGAGCTGGATGCAGGTATTTCCACCAACCTATCTTGATAAGCCATCGGGCAATTCTGTTGATGAACACACCCCTTTTATTGATCCACATACTCAGTCCCCGCAAATTTTCGAATGATGTGCTCTCAAACTCTAATACATCCAGGCACGCACCTAATATTTTCCCTGATTCTATATTTTTTACCAGATCTGAAGTCTTCACAATCTTGCCCCTTGACGTATTGATTATATAAAAGTTCTTGGCAAACTTGTTGATAAAATCATCATTACACATAAACTTTGTTTCATTTGTGAGCGGGAGATGAAGGCTAATAATATCCGCTCTTTCAAAGATATCTTCCAGACTTGATTCAATCACAGGGCTATCCGCAAACCCGGTTTTGTATTTGTCATGGGCCAGTACGGTGACATTAAATCCCGAAAGTCGCTTTGCGAATTCTGATCCGGTAAAGCCGAATCCAATGATACCAACAGTTTTTTCAAATAGTTCTGTGCCTCTATTGTGCTCTCGCCGCCAGAAGCCTTTTCTTACTTCCGAGTCAGCAATGTGTAGATGGTTAAACAAGGCTAGCAGCATTCCAATAGCATGGTCTGCAACGGCATCCTTGTTTCCCTCCGGCGCCTTCAGACAGGCTATACCTTTCGATTTTGCATATTCAACATCAATATTCTCCATACCGGCTCCAGCCCTTGCTATGAACTTCAAATTGGTAGCTTTTGAAAGAAAGGACTGGTCTAGTTTTAATTTACTTCTTATTACAATACCGTGGTATCCTTCAATAATGCTCTCTACCGAGCTTCCAGGCATTTCATCCAGATACTCGCACTTAAAGTTCATATCGAGTAGCGCCTCATCCAATGCGGGGTGTACCCGGTCTAAAAAAAGGACTTTTTTGATATTGTCCATTGAATGTCTTGGTTAGTTTCCTGCAATGTATCGAAGAATCTAGATCACTCCATACATAAGCCTTCCGATGATAAAATACACAACTAAACCCAATATGTCGTTGATTGTAGTTATAAATGGCCCCGTAGCCAGCGCTGCGTCTACATCAACCCTATCCAGCAGCAGGGGAATAAGCGTACCAAACAATCCTGCAAAAATGATGACGGATAGCAAAGCAACGCTTACCGTTAAGCTCAGAGCCAACGAATCGCTAAAAACCAAATTGTAAATGAGAATTACTGCTGAGCAAATCAACCCGTTAATCAGGGCTACTCCGAGTTCTTTAATCAGCTTTGAAGTGATGCTCTCCACTCCCAAGGTATTGTTAGCAAGTCCTTGCACGATCAATGCCGATGATTGTACACCAACATTTCCACCCATTGCTGCGATCAGCGGAATAAAGAACGCCATCTCAGGATAAATTTGAATATCGTGCTCATACAATCCAATTATCTGTGCACCGAATATGCCACCTATTAAACCAATCAACAACCAGGGCAATCGCGCTTTGGATAACACCCATGCTTTATCAGATGATTCTACATCATCTGTAATTCCAGAGGCCATTTGATAGTCTTTTTCGGCCTCTTCCTTGATTACATCTACTACATCGTCAATGGTAATTTTCCCCACCAACGTTCCGTTGTTATCAATTACAGGTAGAACCACCAAATCGTACTTGTCCATGATATTGGCTACCTCCTCTGCATTTGTTTCAACATGAACTGAAATTGCATTCTGCTCATACACATCTTCAATTTTGGTATCGGTTGGCGTGATAAGCAATTTGTTGAGAGACAAAATACCCAGTAATTTCGCCTGATTATCAACTACGTACACGGCATATACATCATCTATGATTTCTGCCTGGTGTCGCATTTCTTTAACACATTTCAATACTGCCCAGTTCTTATTCACAGCTATTAGTTCTTTGGCCATCAGGCCACCAGCAGTATTTTCATCATAGTTCAGCAGGTCAGCAATATCGCTTGCCTGCTCAGGATCTTCAATTAGTTTAATTATCTCCTCCTGAACTTCATCTGGAAGCTCGGCGATTACGTCAGCAGCATCATCAGACTCAATATTGTCTATTACCTGATATGCAATCTCTTTGGAAGATAGGGAAGAAAGCAGGTTTTCCCTTACATCTTCTTCCAGCTCTACAAGTACATCGGCAGCTATTTCCTCCTCTAAAATTGAAAATAGAGCCCTTCCTTCATCTTTATTTAGCTCATCTAATATTTCGGCAATATCAGCCGGATGTAGCTCTTCCATGCCTTTTCGCAAAGCTGCCTGATCATCTGTCTTGAGATTCCTCTTTAAGTTAGATAAATACTGTTGAGTGAGATCGAACTGCATTAGGCGATGGAATTATGAAATAATTGATGATTCTAACGTGTGCGACGCTGTTTCTAAACCGTGGGCAAAATTAAGATTTATCCGCCAACGACGGACAAGTGATATTGGGTAATTGGGGAGAAAGGATAAATACCTAATGGAAGTGTATTTTATGGTGGCTGTGGAAATTTATTCCAACAACTTGGTAAGCTCAATAAACTCAGCAACACCAAGCTGTTCGGGTCTTTGTGCCATCAGGGGATGCGCGGCCTGCCTGGGGTCATGTATCAAAGCTTTTAAAGAGTTTCTCAAGGTCTTCCTTCTTTGATTAAAGCCTTGTTTCACCACCGTAAAGAAGAGCTCTTCATGACATTCCAGACTCTCACTGGTATTTCGCGTCAATCTGATTACTGCAGATTTGACTTTAGGTGGAGGTACAAATACTGTTTCATTCACCGAAAACATCAATTCTAAATTGTAATACGCCTGGCAAAGCACACTGAGAATACCGTATTTCTTTGTCCCGGGGTTCGAGGTTATTCGCTCGGCAACTTCCTTTTGAAACATGCCGACTAGCAGATCGACCTGGTTTCGATGCTTTAGCACTTTGAAAAGAATTTGTGATGAAATGTTATATGGGAAATTTCCAATAATACCAAACGGCTTATCAAACACCTTAGAAATGTCATATTTAAGAAAATCACAATGCGCGATACAAAGATAAATTCGTTGCTTTTCGGACATTACTTAAGCGGTGATAAGGCCCTTTGACAGCTGAGGAAACTGATTTTCAATCAATTCTATGGATCTTGGATCCACATCGATTACCTTGAGGTTAACATCTTCCAATTCCAGTAACAGCTCTGTTAAGGCACCCTGGCCTGGCCCCAGTTCAAGCACATTGTGATGGTTGAGCTTTTCACTCAGGCACTTTACAATTTTTGCCGCTGTATTTTTATCTGTGAGGAAGTGCTGTCCCAGCGCTTTATTCGCGGTATATGCCCTCATCAAACGCGCTTAAGTAATGTCCGAAAAGCAACGAATTTATCTTTGTATCGCGCATTGTGCTCTTCTTGCAGTTTCGGTGCGTAATTGGCTATATAGTCGTTGTAATCTTCAATGCTTTCACAGGAGTATTGAATGGTGTAGGTATTCTGCTCATTTTCCACCGAAATAAGTTTGAAGATGTTTTGCTCAACGAACTTTCCCGTTCCCATCACATCAGGTATATGAACCTCTTTCATCCACTTCAGCCAGTCCTCAGCAATATTTGCCTCAATGCTAACTGTAACATTGTATACTATCATCTATAAATCGACTGTTTCCAGATCGAAAATGAGTTTGGTAATATTTTCCATTTCTCGGAAATAATAAATAGCTCCCCATCCGTGTTCTACTTTGCGATAGACAGTTGTAATACCTTGTTTTCGGACAATAATTATGGTGATGTTCCTATTGTTCTTGGTTATCTGTTCAACTTTTTTTGCATCCGGCAAATCAGCCTGTTCTGGAGTGCTCACATATTTATTATACGACTTTACTCTCTCTTCAGCCCGCCTTTTGTCTTCAGCCTGTGCCTTTAATCTAGCCAATCGCTTCGCTTCTATATCCTCTTTGTTTCTTGAAGCTGATGAGCTTTGATTGCTATTCGATTTAGCCAGCGCCTCGGCTTTGGCTTTTGCCGCTGCGGCTGATTTTGCTCTAGCAGCAGCAATTCTTCTGTCCTGTTCCTCTTTTTTACCCGCTTCAATTTTTCTTTTCTCAGCTGCAGCCAGGGATGCAGCTTTTCGCCTTTCATCTTCAACCAATTTTGCTGCCGCCGCCGATCTCGCTTCTTCAGCAGTTCTGGCCGATGCTTTTGCCCTGGCAGCTTCATCAGCTTCGGCTTTTGCAGCTGCGGATTTCCTCGCCTCTTCTTCAGCTTTCATTTGGGCTCTTTTTTCAGCATCCTTCTCTGAAGCTATCTTGGCTTCCGCAGCTCTTCTTTCTTCTTCTTCCCTTCTAGCCACCGCCGCCACCCTGGCCTCCTCAGCGGCTTTTGCTTCAGCTTTTCTTTTGGCCTCTTCTTCACTTTTAGCCTGAGCTGCTGCAACTTTTCTAGCTTCTTCCTCTGCTTTGGTTGCGGCCTTGGCTTTGGCCTCTTCTTCAGATTTAGCTTTCGCTGCTGCCTTTCTTCTGGCTTCTTCTTCAGCTTTGGCTTTGGCTGTTGCTTTTGTCTTTTCTTCTGCCTGAGCTTTTGCGGCTGTTTTGTTTCGTGCTTCCTCTTCCGCTCGGGCTTTTGCCTCTGTCTTTTTTCTTGCTTCTTCTTCATCTTTAAGCTCCGCCTTTTTAGCCGCATCTTTCTCAGCCGCTATTTTAG
>DTRI01000011.1:0-2849 GCA_012966015.1 Flavobacteriales bacterium
ATATCTTCACTGAAGATGGGATTTTGTGCCACTGCTGAGGTAAAAACGAAGCACAGCAGCAATAGTGTGAATGTACTTTTCATTTGTCAGCTGATTATCTTCGTTCCGTTCTGCATTTAATAAAGATAAATATTTTAGCAATAATTAGCAACCTATGAATTACCTTCCGTCTATTGTTTTGTTATGCTTATAGTCCTTTCACGAGCTGTTGTATTGATTTGCATCATTCTTTTAATGAGCAATAGTTATTCACATTCTTAAAGCCATCGTATTTCTGACAAGGAAATCAATCTCATTTTCCAACAAATGTGTAGCCATATTGATCCAACAATTAAGGGTATGGATGAGGAGCTCATCGGATCTAATCTAATCCAAGATTGGATGGAACCGAAGAGGAAAGCCATGTAATCATTTAACAGGAATATTATTGTGCGTATATCTGCATCAAATACTGCGTTTATCTTTATGAAAAAATACCCGATAATAAAATCTGGAAGAAACTAACCATCTGAAAATGTATAAAAACCTAGTTCTTCTCATTTTCATGCTATTTTGCTTTCAGGCACACGGAAAGAGATACAAGAACATCAGCTATTTAGACAGCGAAAACTCATATGAGAAGAAGAAGCACTTGTTAGATGTGTACACGCCAAATGACTCAGAAGATAAAGCGGAAGTGCTCATATTCATACATGGTGGCAGCTGGAGGAGTGGAAATAAGAATTTGTACAAATTCTTCGGCAAAAGGCTGTCTGACAAGGGAAAAGTAGTGGTCATTATTAATTATCAATTGCATCCGCACGCTGTGATCACCCAGATGATCAGAGAATGTGCCAGTGCAGTAAAATGGGTGCATGATAATATTGAGGATTATGGGGGCCTCAAAACCAAGCTGTACGTTTCAGGACATTCGGCAGGTGGGCATTTGGCAGCATTGCTTTCCACTCAAAATGCCTGGTTTGATAGCTTGAATATAGCGAACCCTATTGCGGGTTGCATCCTTATCGATGCCTTTGCGCTGGACATGTATGATTATCTTAACAAGAGGGAATACAGTGCCAAGAACACCTTTTTTACAACTTTCTCACAAATTGAGGAGGTTTGGAAAAGTCGGTCTCCCATCAATCACGTTTCAGCTTCCACCCCCCCTATTCTCGTGTATACCGGATCGAAAACATATGGTTCCATACTAAAGAGCGGTAAAGCCTACCACAATAAATTGGCAGGGCTAAAGGTCAATTCAAAGTACACCGAAATGCCGGGTAAAAAACACATTCCTATGATGTTTCAACTGTATAACAGAAAGAATTTATTGTACGATGAGTTCATTCAATTCATGGAAGAAAATGGGTAAGCTAATTTCAATTGCTGTAAAAAATGAAAAGCGCGGAGACATGGTACTCCTTAAGAGAGCAAACATTGGCCCAGAAACTGGCGTCGAGAACGACAGCCGGGGAAAGCCTGGAATCCGGCAGGTAACTATTGTCAGCGTGGAATCCTGGAGTGAAGCCTGTGCAGAGTTGGGTGTTGATATACCATGGACAGCAAGGCGGGCCAATTTGCTTATCGAAGGAATAACACTAAAGGAAACGTCAGGCTTGTTTCTTTATGTGGGTAATGCCGTAATAGAAATCACAAAGGAAACATCGCCATGCAAGATAATGGACGACGCCCATTTGGGATTGATGCGCGCGTTAATACCAGATTGGAGAGGTGGTGTGCTGGGAACAGTGATTGTGGAGGGATGCGTAGAATTGGGAGACGAAGTTTCGCTTCGAGCAGATAAAACTTAGCTAGCTTGGGATTTCAAATTTAATGGTATAGTGTGTTCCGCCTTTAGTCGAATTCACCTCCATAGAACCATCAATTTGCATTACAAAAGAATCAATTAAAACCAATCCTAGCGCGTTTGGGTTGTCTCTTACTTTTTCACGCAGAAAGCCTACTCCATCATCGCTATAATTCAATTCCGCCTGATTGCCTTTTCTTATTTTTATATTTAGCTTGATAATACCTACCTCTTGGTTAGGATAAGCGTGCTTGAGCGTATTGGTAACCAACTCATTGAGCAGCAAGCCAATAGGGAGCATAGTGTCAATGTTAAACTTTACATCTGGCAATTTAATCCTCAGCTTGATCTTATCGCGAAGCTTGGTATTGGCCCGGATACGATCCTTTACAAGTGGCTCTATATATTCTTTTATACTAATTTCCGAAAGTGACTCTTTCAAGTACAGGTTTTCGTGAATAAATGCCATGGCTTGAATCCTGTCCTGACAGTCCTGAAATATCCTGGCGACCTTTTCATCCGTAGTACCCGCCTGCAGCTTAAGGAGACTCGACACTATCTGAAGATTATTCTTCACCCTGTGGTGCATTTCCTTCAGTAAGACTCTTATTTCATCATTGGCCTTTTCTAATTCTACTGTTCTCTTATCTACTCGAACTTCCAGCTCTTCCTTCAAATCAATAATTTGTTGTTCGATTTGTTTTCTCTTGGAAATATCTCTGATGATACCGCTCAAATATTTCCCGGATTTTGTTTCCCAGCTGCACAGATTTATTTCGATTGGAAAAATCTCACCGGTTTTTCTCTTTCCTTCCAATTCTATTACTTGCCCAATGTATCTCGATTTAACGGTTGTTGAATGTCTGTTGAATCCCTCTAAATAACCCTTCTGATAGTCCATGGGTATAATAGTAGTAAGCGGTTCGCCAACGATTTCTTTTTCAGTGTACTTAAAAATAATTTCGGCACCCTTGTTCCAGGATATAATATTACCTCTGCTATTGGCAACTATGATCCCGTCAAACGCCGTTTCATTTAAGGTTCTATAACGTTCCTCGCG
>DTRI01000011.1:2859-19174 GCA_012966015.1 Flavobacteriales bacterium
CAACAAGGGCTTGCTTATCATTAACTTGCTCCGTAATATCTGTGACTATGCCCATGGACCCTACCACCTTTCCCTTTTCATCATAAAGAGGTGTACCATTCATGTTTATCCATTTAGTCTTGCCAGACTTGGTGCTTACCTGTAAGTTGTACTTGGACTTTATGCCAGCTTTACGTTCTTTAATTGCCTTTTTTACCGCTTTTATTGAACCAATGTCATTCAGCAAAATTTCAAATGCGACCTGACCTAGCAATTCCTTTTTCGAATAACCAACGATTTTGCAGAATTGCTTATTTACAAAAGCAATTTTTTCGTTGATATCCACACGTATAACACCATCATTGAGGTTCTCAACCAAAAGTTGGTAATCTTCAACCGTGGACATTGAATTTGTTTTCATGTGTTGATAACTGATTTTTCAACCGTATCATAGAACACGAAAACAATCTCCTTCTTGTATGCTAGAAGGTTTAACATAGCTCGTCTCATCTTGTCTTTACTATTTCCGGCCTAAAATTACCTATGATCATCAAAAATCCATGTAAAAAATGATTTTATACTGGAAATAATTGCACCACAGTAGATTTGAAGCCAGGTGTCCGGCTCCTTCTATCCACGTCTTTGGATATGAGCACATTGGCTTCCGGGAAATAGCACATGACATTTCCCGCTTTAATATCAAAAGACCTAATCTTAACCGCCTTCATTACGCCCGTCTCATTCACAACATCCACAAGATCATTCTCATTCATGTTTATTCGTTTAATGTCTAAAAAATTCATCAGTACTATCCACCGCTCACTTTGGCCCCGAAATAGATCATGCTCCTCGTAAATAATGGTATTGAACTGCCCTTCGCTTCTCACGCTCATTAAATTGAAGGTATTCTCTTTTCCATTTAGATTAGAAATAGGGAGATTAATAACTTTGAAGTTGGCCTTCTTATCAGGCGTAGCAAACAGGGGCTCATGAAATACCCGGCCTTCTATTTGGAATTCTCTTTTGGTCTCATCTATATCAGCTAATCCACTGAGCCCAGGAATGGTAGCCGCTATCGCGTTTCTAATATTGCTATGATCCTTGAAATGTCCAAAATCAACCATCTCCTTGTCGATAATATCTTCGGCGATTGAACAAATGATGTCAACTTCCGACCTGGCATTTTCCAACCGTACCGACCCTCCATCACTCATTCGGACAAAGTTAAACATGGACTCCTGAGTCGTAGCTTGTTTTTCTTCATCACGTGCGATACAGGGTAACACAATTACTTCCTTATCAACTCCGTTGAAATGGCTCTCATTAAATGTTGTGCTCATGAACACTTTAAACGGAATCTTATTCAGCGACTCCTCAGCGAAGGTTCTATTGGGATTAGCCCCCAGCAAGTTGCCCCCTAGAATAAATGCGGCATTGATATCTCCGGTATTCGCAGCTTCTATGCATGACATGGTGTCCATACCTTGTGTTTCGGGAAGCTTAACACCGAGATGGCTTTCCAGATTCTGAAACACTTTCTCCTTGAGGGCAGGGGTTACCCCAATAGAACCTATGCCCTGCACATTGCTATGTCCACGGAGCGGCAGTAAACCTGCATACCTTTTGCCCAGCATTCCGCGGAGCATGGCCAGGTTGGCTATTGATTCCACATTTTCAACGCCATGCAGGTGATGTGTTATACCCATAGACCAGGCAAACACTACATTTTTTGCCTTGCAATACAATTCAGCTATATCCTCAATTGTCTCTTTGCTAACACCAGAAGACACCTCAATATCTTCCCAGGCAACACCTTCAATATGCTTCTTGTGGGCCTCATATTCATTTGTGCAATTATTGATGAATTCATGTTCTACAGCATCTTTTCCAATTACACACTTGGCCATTCCCTGAATGAATGCGATATCTCCTCCAATGTTGGGCTGAATGTAATGTGAGGCAATATCGGAGCCGCCTCCGATCATGGAACGCAAGTCGCTAGGAATAGCAAAACGGACAAGGCCTGGCTCTTTCATCGGATTCACGATCACAACACTCCCCCCTCTTCTCCGGCAGTGCATTAGCTCCGTTAAAAATCTTGGGTGATTCGATGATGGGTTAGCGCCAAACACAAAGATCAAATCAGACTGCTTTAGGTCGTCTAGCTCAAGCGTTGCGGTTCCCGACCCTATTATTGAATTGAGCCCAACACCTGATGCCTGATGACAGTAATAGGAGCAGTTGTTGACATTGTTGGTGCCGTAAAGCCTGGCGAAGAGCTGCAGCACAAAAGCCGCCTCATTGGATGACCTACCCGAAGCGTAAAAGAAAACATCATCAGCATCCGTACGTATAAGTGTCTCAACAATTTTAGAATAAGCTTCTTCCCAGGAGATTACCGTGTAGTGCTTATCGCCAGTATTTTTATAGAGTGGATTATTGAGCCTGCCGAGCATTTCAAGCTCCCGAGGTTTTAGCTTCTTAATCTCCTCAACCTGATTATCTGAATAAAACTCAACAGGAATGCCCTTTTGAATGTCGGTCAGTTGCGCCTGAATACTCTTTTTACAGATTTCCAGGCCTGTACCCACCTCATTCCGCATTCCACCCGACTGTCCTCCCATTCCATAAGCACAGGTCTTACAGGTGTTTTTAGATCTTATGGATTTCCAGAAGTTGGCGTATCCTACCTTATTGGCAACACTCAAAGAGTATTTTATAGAAGATAAACCACCGACCGATTTGCTCATGAACGCATTCTTGTTTATCCTCCAATAAGTATCATGCTCCGGTTTTTAATATCCCGGTCAGCATCTGAGAGATGCTGAATATTCTCAATACCACCATGTACAGCTTTTTTCTTTTGTATACATTGCCTAATAATAGATTCAATAACCTCCCCCTTCCTGAACGAGGTGAGCAGGTCTGCTTCGCCTTTTGAGAACAAACAATTCTTCATCTTGCCATTGGCGGTAAGTCTTAGCCTATTGCAGCTTGCACAAAAGTTATCGGTCATTGAGCTGATCACAGCAAAAGTGCCCTTGTAGCCTTTTACCTTAAATGCCTTCGATGTAGCATGCGGTTTATCACTTAGTTTTTCAACTGAGTGAATTGCCTGTACCCTATTCAATATGTCCTTGTAAGAAAATATGCTCTCCTTATTCCACGAATTTCCAGCAAATGGCATAAACTCAATAAAACGTATGTGTACTGCTTCGTTTTTTGTCCATTCAATGAAATCAAGTATCTCTTTCTCATTCACTCCCTTTTGAACAACAACATTTATCTTCACATGGAATCCCTCAGCTAGAAGTAAGTCTATGTTGTTCAGAACAGTATCGAACTCATCCCTCTTTGTTATTTTTAAAAACTGATCCCTCTTTAGCGTGTCTAAGCTTAAATTCAAAGAGCTGAGGCCAGCCTCCTTGAAATTCTCAATATAGCGATCAATCAGGATGCCATTCGTGGTTATCGATAACTTGACAGGCAGTACGCTTAGGCTGAGAATGATCTCAGCTGCATCTTTGCGAACCAGCGGTTCTCCGCCGGTCAATCTAATCTTGTCAACGCCTAATCTGGTAAAAACCCTTGCAATTTGAAATACCTCACTCGCCGTCATTAAATTGTCCTTGGGTGTGAGGGGTACGCCATTTTCTGGCATACAATAGCTGCATCGCAGGTTGCATCTTTCAGTCAATGAAATCCTCAAATAATCGTGTCGGCGGCCAAATTTATCCCTCATCCATCAGATTGACTGAAAACTAAATTTGCGTAAATTTAGCACATTCTATAGGAAATGGAAAGCATATACAAGAAATTAGCAGCTCTCGAAAAATCTGATGGCAAAGGAGCCCTGTGCACGATCGTGAATTGCTCCGGTTCTACGCCCAGAAAAACGGGTACCAAGATGCTGGTATATGAAGATGGGTCCATATTCGGTACCATCGGGGGAGGGGCGCTAGAAAAAACAACAATTAAAAATGCCATTGATATTATTAAATTACGGCGAGCAAATTCTTTCGAACACACCTTGGTTCAAGACCTGGGAATGTGTTGCGGGGGAGCATTGACAATCTTTATAGAACCTATTTTGAACAAGAAAAAGCTATACATTTTTGGTGCCGGACATATTGGCAAAGCACTCGCTCATTTTGCTAGCGAAGTTGACTTTTCAGTTACGGTTATAGACGAGCGGCCTGCAGAATTAGCACCGCTCAAATACAATGGAATAGCTGTTATTCATAAAAAGTACAGCAGGGCTTTTAATGAACTTAATTTCAATAACAACACCTTTATCGCGGTGATAACTCATGATCATGCGTTTGACAGAGATATTGTATCTTTCTGTGCAAATCAACCTCACCAATATCTGGGAATGATCGGCAGTGTACGCAAGGTGGAAATCGCCAAAAAGGCATTTAAAACAGGAAAAAAACTGACGGATCAACAGATGAAAGCTATAGACTGGCCTATGGGAATCGAAATTGATGCCATCACGCCCAAAGAAATAGCTATTTCAATACTCGCTAAAATGATCGATGTAAGATCAAAGTCCCTGGCCTGAGCTGAATGAAGAAAACAAATTCACATATCATTTCATTTGTACTGGATGAAGAGGTTATCAGTATAGATTTCTCGGGAGAGCAGGCCTTAAGCCCTACAACAACTGTACTTAATTATTTGCGCAGCTTGCCCAATCATAAAGGATGCAAGGAAGGTTGCGCCGAGGGAGATTGTGGCGCTTGCACTGTAGTCTTGGCTAAGGAAGAGAGCAAAAAAATGCGCTATTGGGCTGTAGATGCTTGCTTGCTCTTTCTTCCCATGCTACATGGGAAACAGCTGATAACCGTTGAAAATTTGGGAAGCAGCACTAATCTGCATCCCGTGCAAAAAGCCATGGTAGAGAAGGATGGCAGTCAGTGCGGATATTGTACTCCTGGATTCGTCATGGCTATGTTTGACCTCTACAAGAATTACAGCATTCCAACAAACGAACAGATTGATGATGCGCTAACAGGTAATTTGTGCAGGTGCACTGGATATCGTTCTATTGTGGATGCTGCTCAAAGCGCTGGAGCGAAAAAGGCAAGAGATCAGTTCAGCGAACAGGCGGAGGTCAAGAAAATGCTGGCGGGGATTCATGCCAATAACAAGAAGCTATCAAACGGTATTCAGGTTTATCACAAACCATCAAGAAAGCAAAGCGCTTTACAATTGATACAGAAATATCCAAAAGCTACGATTGTTGCAGGCGCCACAGATGTGGCACTTAGAGTGACTAAAAACCATGAGGTAATCCCTGAAATAATTGATATTGGCGATATTGACGAGCTAAAGGCAATCAGCGCAAACAAGAATCACTACATTATAGGCGCAGGGGCCTCACTGGAGTCGATTAAGGCCTTCAGCAAAGAAAAGCTGCCTTCCCTTTATAAAATGTTAGCTGTTTTTGGTTCAAAACAAATCAGGCAGCTCGCTACGCTGGGTGGTAATTTGGGATCAGCTTCGCCTATAGGCGACACAACACCAGTGCTTATTGCTTTAAAGGCCATCATAGTAATCGGAGGCAAGAAAGGGGCGCGGAAGGTTCCAATGCATGAGTTTATATTGGGTTATAGAAAATCACAGTGCAAGGCGGGAGAATTGATTACAGAAATACATATTCCCAAGTCATCTGGTGGAGCACAAATCCGATCCTACAAAATCTCCAAACGAAAAGACCTCGATATAGCCACCGTGAGTGGAGGTTTTAGGCTTAGCCTGGATAAATCTAATATGCCTGTCGAGTTAATGTTGGTTTATGGAGGAATGGCAGAAGTGACCAAGCGCGCGAAAAAAACGGAAGCATTCCTGTTAGGTAAAGTGTGGAGCCGCAAAACCATTGAACAGGCGGCTAATTTGATTGCTGCCGATTTCAAACCAATCTCAGATGCGCGTTCAAGTGCACGTGGACGTGAGGTTATGGCTAAAAACCTATTGTTAAAATTTTGGACTGAAACCAACAACTGATGAGTACGCTAGAACATGAAAGCGCAAAATACCATGTAACAGGTGAGGCTGTTTTTATAGACGACATGCTTGTCAATAAAGAGCTATTACACGGCCACGTAGTTTACAGTCCGCACGCACATGCCAAAATAGTTTCTTACAATTTGGCTGAAGCTAAAAATGTAAAGGGTGTTCATTGCATTCTCAGTTACAAGGACATTCCCGGAGAAAATCAAATGGGCCCTGTGATACGTGACGAATTGGTTTTGGCTTCCGGTAAGGTAACATTTATAGGACAAGCTATTTTCCTTATTGCGGCCGATACAGAAGAAATAGCCAGGACTGCGGAAAAGCTCATCACAATTGAATACAAGCAGCTGAAACCAATATTGTCAATTGTGGACGCAATTAAATCTGGCAGGCTTATACAACCAAAGAGAAAGATTGAAAATGGAAACATCAAAAAAGCCTTTAATTCAGCCCCTAACATCATTGAAGGTGAGCTTAAGACAGGAGCACAGGAGCAATGGTACCTGGAAACACAAGTTGCACTTGCGTATCCCGGAGAAGGGGTAGAATTACTTGTACATAGCTCTACCCAGCACCCTTCTGAAACGCAAGCTATTGTTTCAGAAGTGCTGAGAATTCCTAAAAATGAAATCGAAGTACAGGTTAGAAGAATGGGGGGAGCTTTTGGAGGAAAAGAAACACAGGCCAATCATGTGGCTGTATGGGCATCACTGTTGGCTTTTCAAACAAGAAGGCCGGTTAAAATTCGACTGTTCCGCGATGATGACCAAAAAATGACGGGCAAGAGACATCCTTTTCTCACTTATTATAAAGCAGCTTTTAACAACAAAGGATTGATAATGGGGCTGGACCTCGAACAGCATACAGATGCAGGTGCAGCCACTGACCTAACCATGGCTATTCTGGAGAGGGCTATGATGCATGCTGACAATGCCTATTACATTCCCAATATCAGGATAATGGGATTTGCCTGGTTTACGAATTTGCCGTCCAATACTGCTTTTAGAGGATTTGGTGGGCCGCAAGGCATGGCTTGCATAGAAACAATAATAGATAAGATTGCCAGACAGTTAAAAAAAGATCCCGCGGAAATCCGAAATATTAACTTCTATGGCGGGGAAGGAAGAAGTGAGACTCCTTACGGGCAGATTATTGAACACAATCGCCTGAATATTATCGAAGAACAATTGATGCTGTCTTCCAGATACATCGAACGCAGAGATCTCGTTAAGCAGTTCAACGAGAAAAGCGAATTCATTAAGAGGGGCATTGCCATAACCCCTGTAAAGTTTGGCATATCCTTCACTACTTCCTTCTTGAATCAAGCTGGTGCCCTGGTACACGTATATAAAGACGGTACAGTATTGGTTAATCACGGGGGCACAGAAATGGGACAGGGCCTACATACCAAAATTCAACAAATAGCCTCTCTTGAATTTGGGGTTAGCGCTCAGAAAATCAAAGTCAATGCCACCTCAACTGCAAAAGTGCCCAACACCTCAGCAACCGCTGCTTCAGCAGGAACCGACTTAAATGGGATGGCAGTTAAAGACGCTATATTTAAGCTGAAGGCCAGCATTGCTTTGTTAGTTGCTGAAGAGTTCAATAATAACATACCCACATCACAACCGGAAACAGATGATGAAGATATCATCTTTGTAAATGACAATATCTACGATATTGAAAACACGACCAGAAAAATAAGCTTCGAAGATGCCATAAATTTGGCATACATAAATCAGGTGAGCCTCAGCGCCACAGGTTTTTACAAAACACCTGACATTCATTTTGATCGTGAAAAAGGAAAGGGACATCCCTACTTCTATTATTCCTTCGGAATGGCCGTAACAGAAATTGAGCTGGACACATTAACCGGGTTTTTCCAAAACCTGCGAACTGACATCCTTCACGATGTTGGGGAATCTCTCAACAGACGACTGGATATTGGACAAATTGAAGGTGGTTACGTTCAGGGCCAGGGTTGGTGTACTACCGAAGAGTGCAAATGGGATGATAAGGGCAATCTGCTGAATCACTCTCCTGACACATATAAAATCCCCAATATTCAAGATATCCCAAAAGATTTTAGGGTACAGCTATTGGAAGACTTTCCCAATTCAGTAAACACCATTAGGCGTAGCAAGGCCATTGCTGAACCACCATTAATGCTGGCATTCTCCTGCTGGCTGGCGATAAAAGATGCTATCTCAGCTGTTGGAAATCATGAAATTGAACCTGAATTCTCCTTACCTGCTACCAATGAGGTGATTTTACTCTCTATTGATAAGATCAGAGAGCAATTGAATTGAACTGATCTGGATAATTTGTTATTTTAGTGGCAACACAGAATCTCGCTCAAACCTACTCCGTTAAGCTCGCTTCATGAATATAGGCAAATTCATTCCAGCCATTGTATGCGTCCTTGCATTTCTCTGCATTGAGTCCTTTGCAGCATTTGCCGATTCTTTGTCATACGATAGCACGATAACCCATTCCGTAGTATTAGATACCACCGCTGCAGAGCCGGCCAATACAGCTCCAGAAATTGCAGAGGAGGATGTCCAATCGCGAATGTCACAGGCCATATCAACCCCCGGCATCTTTTATTTTCTCGCTGTGGTTTTTGTTGCACTATTTATCATTATCGCGTTGAGGGGGATTAGAAAACCAGATTTAGAAGAGATTGAGAATGAGAGAGGCGATTTTTATAATGAGAAATTGGCCTCCATTTTTGGTGATGCAAGCTTGATAAGAAAAGTAACAATCATCCTTCTCATTGGATTTGTGCTCTTCTACTTTGCCTACTTTCAGATCAGAGGGACTATTATGGAAGGGCACGCTAAAGAATGGATGAACTTAATTGTCCGCTGGGCCCATGTAGTTGTGGGAATTCTTTGGATAGGAGCCTCCTTCTATTTTATCTTTCTGGAAAACAGCCTGAATAGAACCAAAAACCTCAGAGATGAGATTGCCGGAGACCTATGGGCCATTCATGGTGGGGGATTTTACTTCGTAGAAAAGTACAAACTCGCACCGGGTAAAATCCCGAAAGAGCTGCACTGGTTTAAATACGAGGCCTATTTTACATGGATCACGGGTTTCGCATTGCTTTGGATTGTGTATTACATGAATGCAAGCGTTGCCATGGTCGATCCGGATGTGTTGGATATTACTCCGGGACATGCTGTAATATTTGGAATTGCCTCACTGATTGTATCGTGGTTTGTGTATGATATACTGTGCAAATCGCCCATTGCAAAGAATAAAATCGCATTTTCAATAGTGGGCTTCACCATACTCACCCTGTTCTCCTGGGGCCTCTCTCAAGTACTCAGCCCTCGTGCCGCCTATATCCACGTTGGTGCACTTTTGGGTACAATCATGGCGGGCAATGTATTTTGGGCAATCATTCCCGCTCAAAAAGCAATGGTAGAAGCGGCGAAGTCTGAACAGTTTCTCGATCCTGTGCTGGGACAAAATGCAGGGCTGAGGTCATTGCACAATAACTACCTCACGCTTCCGGTGATCTTCATCATGATAAGCAATCATTTTCCGAGCACTTATGGCAATGAGTACAACTGGGCCATTCTCGCTGGTCTTACCATTGCCAGTGCAGTTATCAAACATTATTGGAACTTATTGGAAAAAGGAAACAACCTCTATTGGATGCTGGCCCTGGGAGCAGCATCCATTTTATTATTGATCTATTTATCTGCTCCGGTATCACATGAAGAAATGCTCAAAAAGGCCGACCCTGTAATGTACTCCGAAGTGGAAAAAATATTTACCTTACGATGTGTGTCCTGCCACTCGGAAAAACCAACAGATGATATTTGGAAAATTGCACCCAACAATGTTAAGTTCGATACCTCTGACGAAATAGTTAAGATGAAAGACAAAATCCTGAACAGGGTGGTTGTAACGAAAACAATGCCTCAGGCCAATAAATCAGGCATGAATCAAGAAGAGAGGGATCTTATTGAGATTTGGATATACCAGGGGGCGACAACAGAATAACTACCTATCATTTGCCAAAGAGATATGAGCAGGTATGCCATCCACAGTAGGCGAACCGTTACACCGCGGGGAGTTTTCGACAAAACACTTCTGATCGAAGATGGATTAATTACTATGATGGTGGACGATTATGCTGACGAATTTGACTGTACAGTTGAGGATGTTGGTGATTTTGTCCTCATGCCTGGCATCGTAGATTCTCATGTGCATATCAATGATCCGGGAACAGATTGGGAAGGGTTTGATACGGCTTCAAAAGCTGCGGCAGCGGGTGGTATAACTACACTTGTTGATATGCCTTTGAATTCATTGCCGGTAACAACAGATGCAGAATCTTTTAGGAGCAAATTAAATGCTGCGCGAGGTAAGCTGAATGTAGATTGCGGATTTTGGGGGGGGATTGTACCGGATAATGCCCACAAAATGGTTGAATTGCTTCAATCTGGAGTTTTGGGTATCAAAGCATTTCTCATCGACTCAGGACTGAAGGAGTTCCCCAATGTAAGCGAAGGCGATTTGAGGAAGGGCATGCGGGCAATTGCTGATTCCGGGCTTCCGTTGCTTGTTCACAGCGAGCTTAGTAACAATACCGAGTCAACCACTGTGAACAACTACACGGAGCTTCTCGCCTCAAGGCCTAGAAAATGGGAGAATGATGCCATTGCCTTGATGATCAAGTTGTGTGAAGAATACAATTGCAGAACACACATTGTACATCTTTCTTCATCAGAATCCATTGCGCAGATAAAGGATGCCAAATCGCGGGGCTTACCTCTATCCGTCGAGACGTGTCCTCACTATCTCTATTTCAATGCAGAAGATATTCCCATCGACAATACTTTGTTCAAATGTGCACCGCCAATAAGGGAGAAAGAGAACAATGAGCTCCTTTGGGAGGCAATAAAAGACGGTGTTATAGACCTTGTTGTTACCGACCACTCCCCTGCTCCACCCAATTTAAAAGCGAAAAGCTATAACCAGGCATGGGGAGGAATATCTGGTTTGCAATTCTCCTTACCAGTTTTTTGGACTGTCGCTAAAAAGTACGGACTTACTCTAGAAAATGTGAGCGCATTAATGTGCGAAAAACCCGCTGAACTAGCTGGAATTGGCGGCAACAAAGGTAAAATAGCTGTCGGTTATCAAGCTGATTTTTGTGTTTGGGATCCAGATTCAGAATTTAGAGTGAGCGAGTCGATGATCGAGCACCGCCACAAGATAACACCCTATTTGGGCCGCGCGCTAAAGGGTGTGGTAAAGCGCACTTATTTGCGAGGTGAGAAGATTTACGATGATGGGGCTTTCGTATCTTTGGCAAATGGGAATATTATACTGGCCGGCTAGTCATGAGCTTCATAATAAAATATACACTACTGATTGTCAGGCGTTGTAACGTGTTTGAAACACGCAACAGCACAGGGCTTTTGTATCTTTGGCTATCAGAGATATAATACTTGCCGGAAAAATCATGAAACTGAAAATCACATACACATTTCTGATCGCAGTATCGCTTATTCTTCTTACCCCAGAAGTAATTTCGCAAACTTCTTCGGTAAAGAAACCCGAATTTGATGCACTAGCGAAGAAAATGCTAAAGGCCCTCAAGAAAATGGATCAGGGTAAATTTCTTGAATGTTTCATGAATCGTGAAGAATATTATGCAATGCTCCAAACATCAGGTCAAAAAATTAAACCGGATGAGGTAGATGTCGCTTATATGAAAGCCGCACGGAAGTACGCAGATAATTTTTTCCTCTTTGCCAAGAAAAACGACAACGATGATTTCGATTGGGCAGAGATCAGATTGGATTCATTGAAATACAAGCTAATAAAGAACAGGGATGGCATATCCTCTACTGATGTTTATCTCTATATCTCTCTTCTTGATCAGCCCTTTAAAATTTCCCTAAATAAATTGATGAAAGTTGGGGATTCCCCCTGGAAGATTATGGATGATTGTCGCATGAACGAATTGCCTACCAGGGAAGAACGACAGCGGATACGCGCTGAACAGGAAGCAAAGCTGGGCGATGTAAATAAAGTCATTAGGTCCATACTTAAATACTACAGAGCCGCTAATAGAGATGCATTTATGGAATTGGCAGGTACTGTAGCTGATCAACAAGCCCTGGTGGACAAAATGATACTACCTGGCTCTACGGATGAACAAATGGAACAAACCCGACAAAAGATAAACGCATTGGTTGGCGAAAAGTATGCGCAAAAGATCAAAGAAACAGGAGATGCCTTCGATCAAAGCATTGCGCTAATCAAGGCCAGGAATGCTATTCTGTCTGAGGCAGAAATAGTATGGAACATTCCTGTGATCTCCACGCAGCTCGGAATGGAAACAGTAGCAGCAAATGGCTTCATCCGCGACCACAGTGTTTATTTCACCTTTCTAATCAACCTCGTGAAGGTGAATAGCCGTTGGATTATCAACCATACTACTTCCATAAGTTTTGTAAATCAAGGATCGAGCGCAGCTTCTATGATCAACGATATGCTGGATACAAACAAATATTACAAAAAACTTTGATTGCATGGTGAACGAGCACGATTTTGTCAAATTAGAGGAGCTGTCATCTGAAGTAAATGGCGGAAAAGCCATTGCTTGCAGCGATGATTTCTTTGCAAGCATGGATAACCTATGCAAGCCTGGAAGGGGTATATTCATAGAAGATAAGTTTACGGACAAGGGAAAGTGGATGGATGGATGGGAATCAAGGAGAAAAAGGGTAGCTGGCAATGACTGGTGTATTGTAAAGCTCGGGCTTCAGGGAACGATAGCCGGCGTAGATATTGACACCAATTTTTTTCTCGGTAACCACCCACACCAAGCTTCACTTGAGGCCATCAATACAAACGGCGAGGAGCTTGTCATTTCTGATGATTTAGAATGGACCGAGATACTTGCTAAAACACCACTAGAACCAGGTAGTCAGCACTTTTTTGAGATTACAAACAACAGTAGCTGGACCCATGTTCGCCTCCATATTTATCCGGATGGTGGCGTTGCGCGCCTGAAGATATATGGAGACGCAGATCCAGGCACTGCAAGAAATTCAGATGAGCTGACAGATCTGATTGCACGTGACAATGAGGGCAGTGTTATTTTGTGTAACGACATGTTTTTCAGCCACATGCAGAATCTACTGAAACCGGGAAGAGGAGTTGACATGAGCGACGGATGGGAAACGAAGAGAAACAGGAATCCCGACAATGTAGATTGGGTAATAATCAAAGCGGGAAAGCGAGGACTCATCAAAAAGATCAATGTAGATACGAAGCACTTCAAAGGAAACTTCCCGGATCAATGTTCTATTGAAGGCTGTACCATAACTGATGAAAAGGAGCTGGAGAACCCAGCCTTGGAATGGAGTGAAGTGTTACCCAGGACCAGGCTCACTGCTGATTCAGAACACTTCTTTGAAGAAGAGCTAGTGAATACAGGGCCTTTTACTCATTTTCGTTTGAATATATATCCCGATGGCGGCGTGAGCCGGCTGAGAATATTTGGAACAAAGTGAAGTATGCGAATATACCTAACTCACTGCACCGGTATCAAAGATGAATCCTTTCAAAATACAAAGAAAAAAGTATTGCCCGATGTACTCTATCGATCCGCCATGCTACAGAGATTTGCAGACAGGTGCAGGGAGCAGGGTGTTAAGTGGGCCATCTTCTCCGACAAACACGGCATTTGGTTTCCGGACGTAGAGCACTGCTGGTACGACAAGCACCCGGATAGTGTATCCGTAGAGGAACTCAAATGGTTGGTTGAAAACTTTGATGATAATCTCAACAATTTTACTGAGATTTGGTTTTATAATAATCCTGCTTGGTTTCATAGACTTTATAAGACAGTTTTGAAGCAATCAGCATTGAGCAAGAGGATTAAATTGTTCTCACACTTGAAAGAGGTAATTTAAAGGTAACGCGTTGACACTTTCAGAACTCAATAACCTATCCAGAGACAATTTGGAAGAAGAGCTTACAAAGTGTTGTGGTTCTTCTAGCTGGGTGAGCAAGATGGCAGCTCTACATCCATTTACCAGCGATGATCAGTTATTTAACATGGCTGAGAGATTTTGGCATGAGTGCAAAGAAAAGGATTGGAAAGAGGCATTTTCTCACCATCCCAAACTCGGAGACCTAGATAGCTTAAAGGAAAAATATGCCAATACGAAAGATTGGGCCAATGATGAACAGGCTGCAGCGAAAGAATCAACCCCGGAATTATTACAGGAGCTGGCAAACCTGAATAAGGTTTATGAGGAAAGATTTGGATTTATATATATTCTCTGTGCAACGGGAAAAACAGCCAAGGTCATTCTGTCCATCTTGCAAATCAGGCTGAATAATGATCTGCCTACAGAACTCATTATGTCAATGGTAGAGCAGAATAAGATTACCAAACTACGTTTAGAAAAAATGTTATCATGAGTCAGATTACTACGCACATTTTAGACACTTCAAGGGGAGAACCGGCCAGAGAGGTTACGGTGCACCTTGAAAGGCCGAATAAAGACGACACCTGGAAGAATATCTCAACAGGCCTGACCGACAAAGATGGCAGAATTAACGACTTTCTGCCTGATGGAGAGCCTCTGGAAGCCGGCATTTATAGATTGGTCTTTGAAACGAGCAGTTATTTTTCAGAGCAGGGAGTTTGGGGATTCTATCCATTAGTTACAATTAGTTTTGAGATTCGAGACACCGAGCATTATCATGTACCCCTCCTATTAAACCCCTATGGGTACTCAACTTACAGAGGCACATAAACATATGAAACTAAGCATCTCTGAGAGTACTAAGAGTAGCGTTTTAGAAGGCCTGAACAAAGCGAACAGCAATTTTCAGGTGCACTACCCCGGCGATCGTCCGGATCGACAACCGGTACACACCGTTTACGGAGGCGCACAGCTATTCAAAGCGGATACCATTCAAAAAATGGCTGGTTCGGCAATGGCACATTTTAAGAAGTATGCTGAGAGCGAGAATGTGTTACAAGAGGTGTTTGGCATAGCAGGAGATAACAACATTGCAGCACAAGTTTTCAGTAAAATAATCGATAAACTGAATGGCGAAGCCGTAGAAGATTTCAGGATTGACTTTGAGGATGGTTTTGGCAACAGGCCAGATGCCGAAGAAGATCAGACTGCCGAGTTTACAGCCATGGAGCTTGCCACGGGTATGGAGCAAAAGACCATTTCCCCGTTTATAGGAATCAGAATCAAACCCTTTTCGGAAGACTTGAAATCAAGGGCTATAAGAACACTGGATATTTTTATCAGCACCCTAACAGAGCAAACGTCGGGTACCCTACCTCATAATTTCGTGGTCACTTTGCCTAAAGTCACCATTCCGGAGCAGGTGGGTGCGTTGGTTGAATTATTTGAGGAGCTAGAAAAGAACACATCGCTGGAGCCTGGTTCTCTCAAAATGGAGATTATGATTGAAACTACGCAATCCATACTCGATGTAAATGGAGCTGTACCAATGAAGGCAATGATCAATGCTGGCAAAGGAAGATGCATAGCTGCCCATTTCGGGACCTATGACTATACTGCCTCATGTAACATCACAGCCAGATACCAGACTATGGCCCACCCGGTCTGTGATTTTGCCCATCATATGATGAAAGTGGCCCTGGCAGGAACAGGAATTTGGCTCTCTGACGGTGCCACGAATGTGATGCCCATAGGGCCGCATCGTGGAGAGGAGCTTACGGAAGATCAAGAAACGGAAAACAGAAGGACCGTGCATAATGCATGGAAGCTAGGTTATGACCACATACGGCATTCCCTGCTTCATGGGTTTTACCAAGGGTGGGACCTGCATCCCGCACAACTTGCCGCACGCTATGCTGCTGTTTACAGCTTCTTTTTAGAGAGCTATGAAGAAGCTGCAGAACGTTTAAAGAACTTCATAGATAAAGCAGCACAAGCCACCCTCGTAGGCGATGTGTTTGATGATGCTGCCACAGGGCAGGGATTGCTCAACTTCTTTCTCATTGCCTTGAACTGTGGAGCCATTTCAGAAAAAGAAGTATTGGCTGCTGGTTTGACTATGGAGGAATTGAGGAGCAGGTCGTTTCTGAAGATTCTTGAAGGCAGGCGGGGATAAAAGGGCGCTTTGCTCAAGGTACGCCAAGTCGCGGTTCCTTGCACCCTACAGAATAGAATAGAGCGAAGGGTAGCCAGGGTCTGGCTGACTTCCAAAGACAATCATTTCATACTATTCACGTTTAACTTGAGCTATAGCGCATACTTATTCAATTACAAACTGTTGATAACTC
>DTRI01000012.1 GCA_012966015.1 Flavobacteriales bacterium
AGTCCGCTTCTGGCTAATAGCGGACATTTAGCCACACCCTGAATTATGTCCGCTTTACCCCCGAAAGCGGACATTCAGAGTAAGATGTGTTTCCTCGGGTTGGAGGCATTGAGGGCGAGGCCAGCAGCCTCAGGCCTCAGACCGCCGCTTGAACCAAACGCACTAGGAGAACAATCGATGAGTACTGTTGCCCTCAGCCTCTTAACGCTTGGTTTGCCGGGCATAGCGCTTGCCGATGGCGGCCATCCAGATACAAAGGACCTTTTGGTAGGAGATCAGGTCGTCATTTCCTCAAAATTGACATTCTCTAGAATTGGAATAATTGGGACAGAAAATCTTTGATATACTGCTGAGTTTTTTTCAGCGCTTCAGCATTCCCACCATAAGTCGCACCTTGAGTCGTGCATTGCTTAATCATTTTTTTTGCATTCTCTCTTATCCCCCAGTCCAAACCAGTCACTTCATCAAGCTCTACCAAGTCTTTGGTTACACGGATCTTACATTTGGAAAAGCTGTTCGCATATGCGTTATATTTTAGAGATTGATCGTGTCTATCAAAACCATGAGTAACTCCTTTGTAAACAATCGTTTCGACATCATAGCCAGATTTCGAAAACTCCTGCGCATCAGACACACAGGTTTTGTATCCAACCCAATCATCATCAGCTCCCGAAAATATTCGAATCGGAGCCCCAGTAAGTTTCACCTCACTGTACTTAATGAAACAGGCTGGATAAAGGGGAAGATGTGCGGCATATTTTGTTTTCCCGTCGATCACCACACTTCTTAAGGCTTCAAAAGCAGTGCTATAGGCAACCATTCCGCCTTTGCTACCACCTGTTATGATAATCTTATTTGGATCAATATTTTTATGTTTTGACAAAAATTCAAGTGCGTAAAACGCATCCACAACCATCATCTTACTTGAAACACTAGTTTGATTTCCTACAGTAGATGAAACCCCGCGTGCACTGTATGAATCTGGAAGCAAAGTTGCAAATCCAAGATTACGGTAGTACGTAGCCCATGCTCTATGTTTGGCCCCGACACCACCAGACCCATGCCATATCACTACAGCAGGAACACGCTTTTCTGTATTGATTACATGCGCTGGAAATTTAAGTTCAGCTGAGATTTCGACAACTTTATCGTTATTCAATCCATCAAGTATTTCTTGAAAGCTATAGGGCGACTTGCTCTGAAATCTTATAATGTCTTTTCCTGTTCCCAATTTCGAAGTTGATGTTATTTCGCAGCCAGCAAGCACCATTGCGGCCAAAACACCTATCCAAATACTCATCTTCATTTGTCTGCCTTCCTATTAGCCGATATTTCCCAGATAACATCCAAATTATCAGAAATCATATTTCCATTCCACCACCAAGGGAACTGGGTTCCCTCCGCAGTTTTTCGATAACCAAATGTCCGCTTATGGCTATAAGCGGACAATTAGGCACACACCGTAAATTACGTCCGCTTTACCCCCGAAAGCGGACATGGGGGGTCCCTGATCTGACTAAAAGCACAGGGGCGTTAATATTACCCCCATGTTTTGAAAAGGCGGGGGGAGGTTCAATGACATTCA
>DTRI01000013.1 GCA_012966015.1 Flavobacteriales bacterium
AATAATTTGATCAACCATACACCACAAAATAAATACCAATAATGTTGGTAATTAGGCAAAGATGCCTTAACCTTGCACCTATTTACCTCTTAAATTGGGGGTAAACCGAACAAGTGAGAATTAAGTTGGAGACATTGTTTAGATATGATTATTTGAATATGAAAAGAGCATTTTTGGCAATATCGGCCGCATTTCTAATGACTGTGGGATGTACTGATTCGGACCCATCAACAACTGAGAAAAGGGTAGCCAAGGGCGACAGGGAGTATGGCGGAGCATTCAAGCTCAATGAGCGAGATGAGTTTCAGACACTATTTCCTTATGCTATCATAGATGCTGTGTCCCACAGAATTGCTGGGCAGATTTATGAAGGTTTGATCAAGCTAAACACGAGAGATCTGTCAATCGAACCTCGTATCGCGACAAGTTGGGAAGTTGGAGCAGAGGGGAAAGTCTACACTTTTCATCTCAAGAAAGGTGTAATGTTTCATGATGATTCTTGTTTCCCTGACGGTAAGGGACGAGAGGTAAAAGCAAGCGATTTTAAGTATTCCTTTGAGCTTCTTTGTACCAAGTTGATTAACGATACCATACCTAACCTAATGTTTGAGAGGACATTTAAGGACAAAGTTGTTGGTGCTAATGAGTTTTACGAAGCTGAATCAGGTGAGATAGCAGGGGTAAAGGTTGTTGATGATTACACTTTGGAGGTTACACTCATACAGCCAAGCTCATCTTTTATATACATCATGGCTTATCCCGCAGCATCTGTTGTTGCCAATGAGGCTGTTGAGAAGTATGGTGCTAATTTAATTGTTGGTTCTGGACCATTCATGTTTGGAGAGTTTCTGGAAGATAATGATGAGCTAACTGGTGAGCCGATTGAGAAATTGGTACTGATTAGAAATCCAAATTATCACGAGGCGGATCGCTTCGGTAACCAATTGCCTTACCTGGATTCTGTGATAATATCTTTTTACAACTCTCAGAAAAGAGAGTTGGCATTGTTTCAGGACCACGAGCTTGACATGATCTTAGGCCTGCCTGCTGAGTCAGTGCGGGACATTGTAGAGCAGCAAATTGCCTACTTTGAGAAGAAACCGCCAATCTTTATTCTGGAGCGTTCTGCGGATATGTCCACTCAGTTTTATGAATTTAATCTAGCTAATCCATTATTTGGTCTTGACGCAAATGGCTTGAAAGTACGCCAGGCAATATCCTATGCTATAGATAGAGAGAAGCTCATTGAAAAGGTCTTGAGCGGTGAGGCATACGGCCCAGGAATCCACGGGATAACTCCTCCTTCTTTTAGAGAGTATGATAACTCTAAAATTCAAGGGTATAGCTATGATCCTGAGAAAGCCAAGCAATTGCTTGCGGCTGCGGGATATCCTGACGGTGAGAACTTTCCTACGATCAAGCTAGAGCTTAACAGCGGTGGATTCAGAAACACAAGCATTGCGTTCGAAGTTCAGAAGCAATTGAGCAATGTGCTGAACATCAATCTTGAGCTGGAAATTGTTTCTATGTCGAAGTTGTTAGATGATAGAAGGTATGCACGTGGTGACATGTTCAGGTCTGGATGGATAGCAGATTATCCAAGTCCTGAGAATTTCTTATTGTTGATGTATGGCAGAAATGTCCCGGAAGATACTAAGGAGCCTTCAATATTGAATACGCCAAGATATAGGAACGAGGCCTTTGATAAATTGTTTATGCAAGGAGTAATGGGGGATTCATTAAGCGCGCGGTATTCTGCGTTTGCCGAAGCTGAGCAAATGATGATGAATGACGCACCGCTGGTTATCTTATGGTATGATGAGCAGTATAGGTTGATTCAATCTAATGTTCAGAACTTCAGCATCAATGCAATGCACTACAGAGATTATTCTGAAGTGTATATTCAGGCTCCCAAGGTAGAGCAAAAGACTAACTAAGGGTGCTGAAGGATACTAATCCTGCAAGATTTAACATTTAAGCCCCGCCTGAATCCGTTACAGAATTATGTTCGGGTTAGGCGGTTTTTTATTATCTGTCGAATGAAAGACGTTGGCCTTTTATAGACTCGTCAAAGGTGAAGGGTTCTTCGGGTGTTTCTTGACTGCTGTAGGCCAAATGGCCATTTACCATGGTGTGAGTAATGGTGGACCTAAATTGCTCACCTTCAAATGGAGACCAATTACACTTGGACGTAATATTGGATTTGTTTACCGTCCATGGCCGGTTTAAATCGACAATAACCAGATCGGCCGAATAGCCTTCCCGTAGAAATCCACGACTGTGGACCTCGAATAACAATGCCGGGGAATGGCACATTTTGTTTGCTATGGTTTCTAAGCTTATTTTACCTTGATGATGCAACTCCAGCATGGCGACAAGGCTGTGTTGAAGTAAAGGCCCACCGGATGGAGCATCAAAGTAGGAACCCTCTTTTTCCGCTTTTGTATGAGGCGCATGATCAGTGGCAATCACATCAATCACATCTGCTTTAACTGCTTCGAGAATGGCGTCACGATCCTCCATTGATTTTACCGCCGGATTCCATTTTATCAGACTGCCTTTTGAATCATAGTCTTTGTTGGTAAACCACAAATGGTGTATGCATGCTTCAGCGGTAATTCTCTTGTCGGTAAGGGGATGTTCATTAGAGAATAGTTCAAGTTCACGTTTGGTAGAAATATGCAGTATATGTAAGCGCGTGTCGTGTTTAGTTGCAAGTTGAACAGCCTTTAAGGAAGACAGGTAACAAGCTTCCTCGCTTCTTATCAGGGGATGCGCAGACATGGGAACGTTTTCGCCATATTTTTTCCGATACTGATCGCTGTTTGCTCTAATGGTTGCCTCATCTTCACAATGCGTGGCAATCAGCATTTTGCATTTGGAAAAAAGATGATCCAGACTCTCGTCATTATCTACCAGCATATTGCCCGTAGATGAGCCCATAAATATTTTAACTCCACATACAGATTTGGGGTCGGTACGCAGGACTTCATCAATATTATCATTAGAAGCACCCATAAAAAATGAGTAATTGGCCAAAGAGCTTTTGGCGGCGATTTCGTATTTATCTTCTAACAGTTCCTGGGTAAGTGTATTAGGTACGGTGTTAGGCATTTCCATGAATGAGGTTACCCCACCCGCCACCGCTGATCTGGCTTCTGAGTGAATATCTGCTTTATGGGTTAGACCGGGTTCACGGAAATGAACCTGATCATCAATAACACCTGGGAAAATATACTGGTTGTTTGCATCAATCATCCGAACATCTTCTATGCTCCTAAGTGTTCCAGAATCGCCGCGGTTAATTTTGGAGATTTTCCCTTCCTGGATGAGTATGTCTGCCTTGAAAATAGAGCCTTCGTTAACCAGGGCGCCATTAATGATCAGCGTATCCTTCATCGTTAGTTGAAGAAGCTATTCCACTTCATCTGAATTACGCCAAAGAGTGCTTCTTTGATAATATTACTGCTCATTTTGGATTCTCCTTCCTGTCGATCCGTGAAAATAATTGGGACTTCTTTTAATTTAAAACCGAGTTTATAACTGGTGAATTTCATTTCAATTTGAAATGCGTATCCCATGAACTTAATGTTATCCAGGTCAATTGTCTCAAGGACCGTGCGGCGATAGCACTTGAATCCAGCTGTGGTATCCTGGATATCCATCCTTGTGATAAACCTGACATACATTGAAGCGGTATATGACAACAAAACACGGCCCATTGGCCAATTCACGACATTGACACCTTTGATATATCTTGAGCCAATAGCGAGGTCAACACCTCCTGTGGAGCAAGCTTCATGTAATCTTTCCAGGTCTACTGGGTTGTGCGAAAAATCCGCATCCATTTCAAATATGTACTGGTAATCGTGATTAAGAGCCCACTTAAAACCGTGAATGTAAGCAGTGCCAAGCCCTAATTTTCCGGTGCGTTCTTCAATGTGAAGCCTTCCTGAGAACTCAGTTAGCATCCCATTAACGATGCCTCCTGTACCATCAGGTGAGCCGTCATCGACAACGAGAATGTGAAAGTCCTTCTCAAGAGAGAATATCTTTCTAATGAGCTTCTCAATGTTCTCCTTCTCGTTATAAGTAGGAATTATGACCAGTCCATCTGCCACTTTAGGCGATTTAATTTATTAAACGTACCTCGTTGATCATCCTAATAACGGTCAAGTCCAGAATTGTATTATGATGTAAATATATAAATTGCGAAATACTACTGCGTGGATCAATTTGATAGAGCGCCTGATTTAATTTCTTCTACGACCGATGGGTCTAGAAGCGTAGTGATATCTCCAAGTTTATCGGTTTCTCCTTCAGCGATCTTCCTTAAGATCCGTCTCATTATTTTTCCTGAACGTGTTTTAGGCAAACCGGTGACAAATTGAATCTTGTCAGGTTTGGCAATGGGGCCAATAATCTCCGTTACTTTGCTCAGAATCTCCTGTCGCATCAGGTCGTGATCCACATCAGGAGAATGGCAAATTACGTAAGCATAGACGCCCTGACCTTTGATTGCATGAGGGTATCCCACAACTGCTGTCTCCACAACATTATCGTACTCGTCTATCGCATCTTCAATTTCCGCGGTACCCAGTCTATGGCCAGATACATTGATAACATCGTCCACCCTGCCGGTAATTCTATAAAGGCCGTTTTCATCTCTTTTGCACCCATCTCCGGTAAAATAGAGATTTTCGTAGGTGCTGAAGTACGTCTGCCTGCAGCGCTCGTGGTCGCCATATGTTGTGCGTATTATCGATGGCCACGGGAACTTCATACATAAGTTACCTTCCACACCATTACCTTCAATTTCCTTTCCTTCATTGTCTACCAGAAGGGGCTGTACACCAGGAAGTGGTAGTGTAGCATAACTTGGTTTAAGAGGCGTGTGGCCTGCAAGAGGAGATATCAGGATTCCTCCAGTTTCAGTTTGCCACCAGGTATCAACGATGGGGCAATTCTTATTTCCCACTTTTTCATTGTACCATGTCCATGCTTCTTCATTGATTGGTTCTCCTACGGTGCCAAGCACCCTGAGCGAGTTCATGTCTCGTCCGTTTACAAATTCATCACCACAGGCCTGCAAAGCACGAATTGCTGTTGGTGCTGTGTAGAAGATATTTACGTTGTGCTTTTCCACAATGTCCCAAAATCTGCCTGCGTCTGGCCAGGTAGGCACACCTTCAAACATCAACGTTGTAGCACCACTTAACAGGGGGCCGTAGATAATGTAAGAATGACCGGTGATCCAGCCTATGTCAGCAGTACACCAATAAATATCACCTTCATTGTACTGAAATACGTTTTTGAACGAGTACTCTGTATACACCATGTACCCTCCAGTGGTATGTACCACGCCTTTAGGTTTGCCTGTTGAACCAGAAGTGTACAAAATGAAGAGCTCGTCCTCAGCGTCCATTTCTGTAGGGGTGCAGTCTGAAGAACACTCTTTCATTTCATCGTGCCACCAAACATCTCTTCCCTCTTCCATAGTTACCGGTTCTCCAGTTCTTTTTAACACAATTACCGTATCGATCATGGGACATGTAACAAGGGAATCATCTACAATTTTCTTCAGTGCTATAGATTTAGCACCACGGTAAGCACCATCAGAAGTAAGGACAATATTGCAATCGCAGTCCTGGATACGGTCTGCCAGTGCTTTGGCTGAGAAGCCAGCGAACACTACCGAGTGAATGGCTCCAATTCTGGCGCAGGCGAGTACAGCAATAGCCAATTCAGGTATCATAGGCATGTAAATGCAAATCCGGTCCCCTTTTTTAGCTCCATTATTCTTAAGCATGTTAGCAGTTTTGCAAACCTGCTCATACAGCTCTGAGTAGGTAAAGCTAATTGCATTGTCTTTTGGGTCATTGGGTTCCCATAAAATGGCCACCTGGTCGCCTCGGCTATGAAGATGCCGGTCCAGGCAATTTTGCGTGATGTTCAATTTTCCATTTATAAACCACTCGATCTTAGGCTCCTTGAAATTCCATTCCAGGACCTTGTCCCAAGGCTTCATCCATTCAAAGTCCTCCGCCTTACTGGCCCAAAATGACTCGGGGTCCTCTACACTTTTCTTGTATTCAGAAAGATATTCTTCGAACGAGTTGATTTTATTAGACATATCTATAACTTATGCAATTATGAAAGAAATGGAAGGAACGTAATTTGGAAGCAGAGAGATGACTATTCGTCGTCGTCGTCGTCATCATCGTCGTCGTCAACCGGAACACTAATAAGCTCAAAGGGAATATCTACCATGGATTGGTACTCTTCACCTGATTCAAGGAGAGCTTCGTCATCCTCCTCATAATACCACTGGACAACCATGTCATGACCCAGCTTATGGATTCCCTCTATCCTCTTAAATAGATCGAGAATAGACTTGGAAGAGCTTGTATTATAATATTCTACAAAAATCTCTATTGTTGTGAACGTTTGTGGGTTTTGACCGTACTCAGAGATCCACTCATGCAATGGCCTGTAAAACTCAACTGTATGTTCGGGGATAGACCTTCCTTTGAGTGAAATCATCCCTTTTTCCGCATCAAAGATCACCTCGGGTGTCTTGGCAGTTGCTGTTAAATGCATGCGTTCCATCTATCAGATATAAATACGTGCTTGACTAAAGTGCTAATACAAATGAAGGTAAAAAACTTTAACCTTGCAATTTTTTCTTGACGGACACTTCTTCATATCCTTCAATGACATCTCCAACCTTGATATCGTTAAAATTTTCAATGTTCAAACCACATTCGTAACCTGTGGCCACCTCCTTAACATCGTCCTTGAATCTTTTTAGAGAGCCAAGCCCCCCAGTGTATACTACAATACCATCGCGAATAACCCTCACTTTAGTTTTTCTGTTAATCTTACCATCCTTCACCATACAACCAGCAATGGTGCCCACCTTCGTGATTTTGAATACTTCACGAATTTCCACGTTGCAAACAACCTTTTCTTCTATGGTTGGCTCCAGCAAGCCTTCCATGGCGGCTTTGATCTCATTAATTGCGTCGTAGATTACTGAGTACAACCTAATATCGATTTGCTCTTGCTCTGCCAGCTTACGTGCACCGCCTGAAGGCCGTACCTGAAATCCAACAATTATTGCGTTAGAAGCTGAAGCAAGCAGTACATCCGATTCAATAATTTGACCTACAGACTTATGAATGACGTTTAGTTGTATCTGATCAGTAGATAACTTTACCATAGAATCCGTCAGTGCCTCAATTGATCCATCAACGTCGCCTTTGATTATGATGTTTAATTCCTTGAAATCACCAATCGCGATTCTTCGTCCAATTTCGTCTAGTGTAATATGTTTTTGGGTCCTAACTCCCTGCTCTCTTTGCAGTTGCATTCTTCTTGCTGCAACATCCTTGGCCTCCTTTTCATCACTTAGCACGTTCAACTTATCACCTGACTGAGGTGCGCCGTTCAGGCCGAGTAACACCACTGGGGTTGCCGGGCCACATCCTGTTACCTTATCGCCTTGTTCGGTGTAGAGGGCTTTAACTCGGCCGCTATAAGATCCTCCGACTATGACATCTCCAATCTTTAATGTCCCATTTTCAACCAGCACAGTAGAGATATATCCCTTTCCTTTATCAAGTGAGGATTCGATCACCGTACCTACAGCGGGTCTGTTAGGGTTGGCTTTTAGCTCTAAGAGCTCTGCTTCAAGTACCACTTTCTCGAGAAGCTCCTCAATGTTCGTTCCCTGTTTTGCCGAAATCTCCTGGCATTGGAATTTGCCACCCCAATCCTCAACAAGAATGTTCATCTTCGATAACTCCTCCTTAATTTTATCTGGATTTGCCCCCGGCTTGTCGATTTTATTGATGGCGATAACAATAGGCACACCTGCAGCTTGGGCATGGTTGATAGCTTCAGTTGTTTGAGGCATAATGCTATCATCAGCTGCAATAATGATAATTACAACGTCAGTAACCTGAGCGCCTCGGGCTCTCATAGCTGTAAATGCTTCGTGGCCTGGTGTGTCAAGGAATGTAACTTGTTTTCCGCTTTCCAGGTGTACTTCGTATGCTCCGATATGCTGTGTGATTCCACCCGCCTCACTATCTATTACATTGGCCTTTCTCACGAAGTCAAGAAGGGAAGTTTTACCATGGTCAACGTGACCCATTACCGTGACAATTGGTGGGCGTTCTGTAAGGTCTTTCTCTTCATCTTCTTCCTGGACAATATCCTCAGATACATCTGCGCTAACAAAATTCAGTTGGTATCCGAATTCTTCTGCCACTATTGATAAGGTCTCCGCATCTAATCTTTGATTGATTGATACAAATAGCCCCAGTTCCATACATGAAGAAATTACGTCATTTACTGACACATCCATCATAGTACTCAGCTCATTGGCCGATACAAATTCCGTAACTGTCAGGCTCTTTTGCCCCTCTTCTTCAAGCTCAAGTTCTTTTTCTCGTGCATCACTGACCGCATCCCTCTTTTGTCTTCTGTATTTGACAGATTTCGATTTGGTCGTGTCACTTAGCCTGGACAACGTTTCCTTAATCTGCTTTTGAATGTCTTCTTCGCTTGGGGCCTCTTTGCCTCCCTTTTTTGCTCCGGGTTTTTTCAGGCTACTACTTTCTGTCTTTAGGCGTTTTCTTTTCTTCTTACCCCTTACATTATCTGAAGATGATGCAACCAATTTCTTCTTGTCATCACGTTCTATCTTCTTAGGTAAATCAATTGCACCTACGACTTTTGGCCCAGCTAGTTTCTCTGACTTGGCTTCAATTACCTCCTCTTTTTTACTTGGTTCTTCTGTCTTCGCTGTTTCTTCTGAATCTTTGACCGCTTTTTCATCAGCACCTGACTTGGCCTTTTCCTTCGGGGCTTTCTCCGACTCTTCTTTATCCTTGTCAACGTCTATCTTGTCGATTGCTTTTACTTCAACCTTTTCTTTTGTTTCTGGTTTTTTTTCCTCAGTTGGAGTCGCGTTAGGATCGGTGATTACCACCTCTCCACTTTCTTTCTTACCAGGAGATGCCTTATCGGCATCGCTCATAGTAATGGTCTCTTTATCCGTCTTATCCAGGCGAAGCAACCTGGATTCCTCTTTTAGTTCTTTTTCAGCCTGAAATTCACCGAGTAAGATCTCGTAAAGGTCTGTAGAAATCTTCGCATTCGGACTTCTCTCAATATCCACACCTTTTTCATCCAGGAAATCGAATATGGTTGGTAAACCGATATTCAACTCGATGGCGACCTTACTCAGCCTCATTGTTTTAACAACGTCTGTCATATCTGCTCTAACTGGAATCGTTACAAATTCCAGATCAATTGTTTATTCGAACTCTGCTTTTAGAATAGTCTGTACTTCCTGTACTGTCTCTTCTTCTAAGTCCGTTCTCTTAACGAGCTCTTTAACACTCAGCTCCAATACGCTTTTAGCGGTATCGCAACCAATGCCTTTTAGCTCATCAAGGATCCAGCCTTCAATTTCATCGGCGAATTCTTCAATGCTCACATCCTCACTCTCCCCATCGTTAACGTCTCTGTAAACATCTATTTCATACCCCGTAAGCTTGCCCGCCAGTTTTATATTGAAACCACCTTTGCCAATTGCCAGAGATACCTGATCAGGGTGCAAAAACACATCTGCCCTGTTCTCCTCTTCATGAATTTTAATTGAGGTGATTTTCGCTGGGCTCAGCGATCGACTTATGAACAGAGACGTATTAGCTGTATAATTGATCACGTCGATGTTCTCATTGCCAAGCTCTCTCACTATACCATGAATTCTGGAGCCTTTCATTCCAACACATGCCCCAACAGGGTCAATCCTGTCATCATACGATTCTACGGCAACTTTAGCCCTTTCACCAGGCTCACGAATAATCTTTTTGATGGATATCAACCCATCATATACTTCAGGAACCTCAACTTCAAATAGTTTTTCGAGAAATACTGGTGAAGTTCTCGATAGTACGATTGAAGGGTTATTATTAACCATTTCAACCTTGAGCACTATTGCCCTGATAGTATCGCCTTTTTTGAAATAATCTGACGGAATCTGTTCCGTCTTAGGAAGAACCAACTCGTTACCTTCATCATCAATAATGAGTGTTTCTTTCTTCCAAATCTGATATACCTCTCCAGTTATGATCGTTCCCACACGGTCCTTATACTTCGAGTAAATTCCATCATTCTCTAAATCTATAATCCTTGCAATAAGGTTCTGTCTAAGAGACATAATTGCCCGTCTTCCGAAGTCACCCAATTTTACTTCCTCAGATACCTCTTCACCGATTTCGAAATCAGGCTCAATCTTGATCGCTTCTGAATACGCAATTTCAAGGCTTGGATCTTCCAAATCCTTATCAGCAACAATTTCCCGGTTGCGCCATATCTCAAGATCTCCCTTGTCTATGTTGATAATCACATCGCAGTTTTCATCAGTACCGTATTTCCTACTAAGCATACTACGGAAAACATCTTCCAGGATGCTCATCATAGTTTCTCTATCGATGTTCTTAAATTCCTTAAACTCGGAAAACGAGTCTACCAGATTAAGTTCTTCCAATTCACCCATGATAGATAGTTTTTAGTTTGTTCAATTGATCCAATTAGATCGTTATAATGGCTATTGCCTTTTTAATATTGTTCATATCGAGCTTAAGTAACAGAGAATTATCTACATCACCTTTTGACTTTTTCTCCTTGTTTTTCTCCCGTAACTCGATAAAATTTGTAGTTACATTTCTTAACTCTCCCGATAATTTTACCCCACTATCAATAGTCACTTCAAGTTCTTTACCTATGTATTTACTATATTGCCTTAACAGTTTCAAAGGTTGACCTAGTCCAGCTGAAGTAACCTCCAGTGAGAAATCCTGCTCATCCCGGTCAAGCTTCTGCTCAATCGCCCTGTTTATTGCAATGCAATCAGATATGGCTACAGTCTTATCACTGTCTAAGACAACCTTGATCTTGTGTTTCGGTTCCACCGTCACCTCCACTAAGAACAGATCATCCGTACTCAATTCACCGTTAACCAAGCTCTCTATGTAATCAACCGCAATCATATCCGTAAATACCTTTTACTCACCGCTATAAATTAAAAAGAGGGGATTGTGTCCCCTCTAATCGTAATAGCGTACATAATCAGTGCAAAACTAGTAAATTTGTTTAAATTACACAAGAATACTTTACTTTTGAAGGAGGCAAACAAGCCGTCAAATAACCAATCTTTCCTCAGTAGATTTGTGCTAAAGCATCGAAATGTATTCAAAGTCTGATTGGCCGATGTTTGATATGACTGAATTAAGTTCAAGCTTCCAACTTCATCCATTTAGCTTGTGATTCGCAAACGCTTATTATATATCGGATTACTTCTTCTTTCTACCTTGATGTATAGCAAATCGTTTGCGCAGGCGGGCTTCATGACTGTTAGGGGCAAGGTGGTATTGAATGAGAAAGGTTTAGCGGGAGTTAAGGTTATTCTCATGAAGAATGGAGTTAAGGTGGATGAGGCACTCACGAGTTCAAGTGGGAAGTATACATTTACTGAGCTGAACATATCACCGGAGGGAGATACGTATATCATTAAGGTTTCAAAGCCTGCTCACATCACTATAAAGCACTGGGTGTCGACCAAAGCGCCTGATGATAGGAAGACGGTGTATCCGGATTACTTTCCAGAGGTGGAGTTGTTCAAAAAAGTAAAGGAGGTAGAACGCGAAAAAGCACTTTCGGTAATTCTTGATAAACCCATATCAAAGTTTGCCTACGATAGTAATAAGGGGGATTTTATGGATGACGGAGCCTACTTCAGTACTATAAAAGCGGAGGTCAATCAGTTGTTTGAAATACTTGAGGCCGAGGAGCGTGAGCGCAATCGTTTGCTAGAGGAATATAGAACTAAACGAATGACGACAAATATCAAGGCTGACGAGGCAAATAAGGCCGAGAAAGCCAAGAGCAATTTTGAACAGAAGTTTGATGAAGCAGTGGCCGAAGCGGATAAGTCTTTTGATAATAAGAAGTACAGGAAGTCAATGGCCCAGTATAAAGAGGTGCTGGCATTGGTATCTAAATCGGGATTACCCAAAGCGGAGCGGGATAAACTAAAGAAGCACTCGAAGAAAAGGATTTATGAATTAGAATCTCTAATGGCAGGACTCTCTGAGGAGGAATTGTATGAATTAGAGAAAGTTGAAGATGAATGAGCAGGGCAGAAAGAAGAATTAAAGGACACCATTATCAAATACCTGGTCAAACAAGATACGCTACGACAGTGACCACGACCAAGTGGATGACATTCCGGTTATGGAATTGAGAATCTGTTAAGGCTACGCAGACGCTAGATTCAGGATGGACTCAAACAGTTGCCGGCCATCAGTATTTCCCAATTCAGGATCTGAAGCCCGTTCAGGGTGTGGCATCATCCCAAATACATTTCTTCCGCTATTACAGATGCCAGCAATATTTTCCAGAGATCCGTTGGGGTTGTGCTCTGCTGAAGCATCCCCATTAATCGAACAATACTTAAACAATACCTGATCGTTCTCAATTAGAGAAGTTAGTGTTGCTTCATGAGCGTAATACCGGCCTTCACCGTGGGCAACGGGAATTCTCAATACGTTCTGTAAATCAATGCCAGAAGTGAGGAGGGCGTCATTTGTAATTGCCTTCAAATGTACATTCTTACAAATGAATTTCTGTGTGTCATTGTGCAACAGAGCCCCAGGTAGCAGATGTGCTTCACACAGCACTTGGAAGCCATTGCAGATTCCCATAACATATCCTCCTCTATTGGCGTGCTCTATAACCTCTTTCATGATTGGAGAAAAACGTGCGATTGCTCCAGATCTCAGGTAGTCACCATAAGAAAATCCACCAGGGAGAACAATAAAGTCGCAACCTTTTAGGTCATGATCCTTGTGCCATAAACGCTCTACATGCTGTCCCATTATGGTTTCAAGGACATAGATCATGTCTTCATCGCAGTTGGATCCTGGGAATATGACAACACCAAATTTATTCACGCTCATCAGTTGTTATTTTCAAACCTGCTTCACCCAGACAGACTACAAAGTTACGATGTGCAGATAAACTATTGAGATTAATAGCAATAAAAATGAACCCTCTGCCACCAATTTTTTCTGAGTGTTGATAAAGTAGTTAGAGAGATAGACACACAAGGGGATGGCTAGCGCAATGCAAAAGCTGATGTCCAGACCAGAGAACAACAACACAAGACCGGCGAATAGCGTCAAGGTCGACATTAGTTTTTTAACCCTGACAACGCTAATTCTCCATTCTAGAAATACCGTCTTGGAAGCGAGTAAAATCAGTCCAACAAAAGCAATTAACAGAGGAGAATAATTTACGGGCAGACTGATATTCTGATAGACTCTAATGGATTCAAACAATACAAAGTGGTCAGCTAGATTCTGCAAATCACCGAAGGCGTAGTAGTAGGTAAAAATGAAAGAGTAAGGAACTAAAGCCCCTACTGCAAGAACCAATGACTCTCGCCAGGAGAAAGAGCGGAGAATAGCCAGGGAGAGCCATCCAAATACGAGCATCAAGATAAAGCTAAAATGCACCGTAGAAGCCAGGCCAAGGTATAGGCCGGCATCAAATATCTTGGAATTACTGTGTTCCTCACGATAGGTCTTGAACAGCCGATTTAGCATCAGGATAAAAAGGAAATTGCCAATCAACCCCGGACTAAATTTAAGAAACTCGGGCATGCTGCTCATCAGCACAATATAAATCAGCGAAGGAACATACGTTCGCGATGAGATGAGCTGATTTTCAATTATAATATTGTTGATCATGATGGCCTGAACTATGATCAAAACAACTGCGGCTCCCGGCTTGATAAAAGGGATTCCTTCAATGAAATGAATCAGCCATTGATATAAGGAATCACTGATAACCCCTGACTCGTCATAGGACTTGATGAAGGCGAACGACCACAGAGCAAGTGCCACTAGAATCAGAAGGCCTTGAGAGGCTGGTCGTTGGTTCTTAAATAACTTGAGAATCATTGTCTGTCTACTGAAAGTCCATTGCTAATTTAGGAAAGCAAAAATACTTACATTTGTTCCATACTCTTATTTGACATATGATAACGGATATTTTTTATGCGATAGGTGAGTCGGTCAACCCAATGTTGGAGATTCTTCCACATCTTGGGAATGCACCTAATGCATTGATTGTTTCTGCTGGGATCGTCATTTTGGTGGCTTGCACGAACATGCTAATCAAGGCAAAACGACAAGGTACAGACTAGTGTGCCCCTGCCTGCCACTTACGAAGCAGAAGCAGAAGACGGTTTTAGATCGAACCCGATATCCGTTCGGTAATTGGATTTCTCAAAGGAAATTCCTTCAATAGTCTTATAAGATTTTTCCAGAGCTTGCTCCATCGTATCGCCGAACGAGGTGATGGCCAAAACCCTTCCTCCATTGGTAACAAGTTCACCTTCACTTTTTTTCGTGCCTGCATGAAAGGTCAAGCTGTCTGTTGTTTCCAAATCCCCGGTAATCGCTTTACCTTTTTCATATGCTTCCGGGTATCCGCCAGCCACCATTATGACGGTAGCGGTAGATGCTGTTTCAATCTCGACCTCAATGGTGTGCAGGGTTTGTTCCCCCATTGCTTTGAAGATTTCAAGTAAATCTGATTTGATTCGTGGGATAACCGCTTCCGCCTCAGGATCTCCAAAGCGCACATTGTATTCGATCACTTTCGGTTCACCATTGACCATGATCAATCCAAAAAACACCACTCCCTGAAATGGAATGCCTTCCTCTTTTAAACCTGCAAAGGTTGGCTTAACCACTTGTTCCTGAACTTTGTCCATAAAATCAGCGTCTGCAAATGGCACAGGAGAAACCGCACCCATTCCTCCCGTGTTTAAACCGGTATCTCCTTCACCAATTCTCTTATAGTCTTTGGCAGTGGGGAGTGTTATAAAAGTGTTGCCATCGGAAAGCGCGAATACTGATAATTCTATGCCGTCTAAAAACTCTTCTATGACAACAGTTGCGCTTGCATCGCCGAATTTTGAATCCTGAATCATAGAATGCAATTCAGCTGTAGCACTTCCAAGATCATTGAGAATTACTACCCCTTTGCCCGCCGCCAACCCATCAGCCTTGAGTACATACGGTGGCTCCAGGGTTTTTAGAAAATCTGCACCTTCTGATAAATTGTCGATTGAAAATGACTCGTACTTCGCTGTTGGAATTCCGTGACGCATCATGAATTCTTTGGAGAATTCTTTGCTGCCTTCCAGTCTGGCCCCTTCCTTTTGAGGACCTATTACATGAATATCTTGCAGCTCCTCTTTGCTAAGGAAATAATCATGAATGCCATCTACAAGCGGGTTCTCAGGCCCTACAATTACCATGTCGATTGCATGGTCCACCACCCAACTCCCTATCGATGCGAAATCAGAAATGTTCAGACTAACATTGGTGGCTACTTTTTCAGTCCCTCCATTCCCCGGTGCAATGAACAGTTCGGTGAGTAGGGGACTTTGGGCAACTTTCCAGGCGAGAACGTGCTCCCGGCCCCCAGAACCGAGAATTAATACTTTCATAAACTATTTCTTAACAGATACTCTTTTAATGCTGCAGCCCAGTGCTGGAGTTGTATCCGGATCAATCTTCTTGTTATTGGACAGGTTGCGAATTGCTTTGATTAGATAGTCATTCTGCACTTTAGAGGCATCCTTCAAATTATCATCTATAGCTCCGGTATACTTCAATACAAGGCCTTTATTAAAGAGAAAAACCTGAGGTGTTTTAGTAGCTCCAAAAGCAATGGCAAGCTCCGAATCCTTGTCAAGCACGTATTTGAATTGGTATCCCTGTTCCTCAGCATGTTTCTTCATTGCGTCCATAGAGTCGTCCATGCTGTTTCCAGATCTTTTTGCCTCATTGGAATTGATCGCCACCATGCCGATTTTCCCTTTTGAACACGCGTCGGCAATCTTTCCATATCTGTCTTCCCACCGCAATACAAAAGGACAGGTATTGCACGAAAACACTACCAGCAGGCCATTCTCCATGTTTAGGTCTTTAAGCGCAAAGGATCCTCCTGATACATCCTCCATCTTTAAATCCAATTTAGGGGCTGTACTCCCTATTTTGATTAGTTTGCCCACTGGTGTAAACGCCATTCCTATAGCGAGAATAGCTACTGTTACTATTGATAAGATTGTTTTGGCTTTAGTCATCTTTGAAATTTGTTATTTGGATTTTCTTAGAGCGGGATATTCCCGTGCTTTTTTCTTGGTAGTTTATCAACTTTGTTCTTAAGCATCCTGAATGCCGCTATTAGCTTTTGCCTTGTATCCTGTGGCTTGATGACCTCATCTACATAACCTCTGGCGGCGGCCCGGTAAGGATCAGTGAATTTCTGCTCGTACTCAGCTTCCTTCTCCTTTAATTTCTTGGCTGAATCTTTTGCACTTTTTATTTCTTTTCTGAAAATTATTTCAGCCGCACCTTTGGCACCCATCACCGCTATTTCAGCGGTTGGCCAGGCAAAATTCATGTCTGCGCCAATATGTTTAGAGTTCATGACGTCATACGCTCCTCCGTATGCTTTACGTGTAATGACTGTGATTCTTGGTACGGTAGCTTCACTGAAGGCGTAGAGCAGCTTTGCCCCGTTTGTAATAATTGCATTCCATTCTTGTTCCGTTCCAGGCAAGAACCCAGGTACATCTTCAAACACCAGTAGCGGAATATTAAAAGCGTCGCAGAATCTAACAAAGCGAGCGGCCTTTTTGGAAGAATTGATATCGAGTACACCTGCCATGTTAGCCGGTTGATTAGCCACAATTCCAATACTTTTTCCAGCTAATCGAGAAAAACCGACGACTATGTTCTCTGCCCAGTCCTTCTTTACTTCGAAGAAGGAATCTGCATCCACCACCCCTTCAATGACCTCCCTAATATCATAAGGGTGATTGGGGTTTTCGGGGATAATGCCGTTCAGTGCTTCCCTGCACTCATCTCCGTTTGAGTCGTATGCGATTACAGGAGATTCTTCCTCACAATTTTGCGGCATGTATGATAAGAGCTTTTTAATACTGTTTATGCATTCCAGCTCATTCGCCGTTGCAAAATCTGTGACTCCTGATTTAGTAGCATGGGTTATTGCACCACCTAAATCTTCAGCTGACACCTTCTCATGAGTTACTGTTTTGACAACGTTTGGGCCAGTGACAAACATGTAAGAAGTGTTCTCCACCATAAGAATGAAATCGGTAATGGCAGGTGAATAAACGGCTCCACCTGCACATGGGCCCATAATAGCGGATAACTGAGGGATGACTCCTGAGGCGAGCGTGTTTCGATAAAATATATCCGCATATCCTCCGAGAGACACCACCCCTTCCTGAATACGGGCACCTCCTGAGTCATTCAAGCCGATAACCGGTGCGCCATTCTTCATGGCAAGGTCCATGATCCGGGAAATTTTGGCGGCATGCGCCTCAGCAAGGGAGCCTCCGAATACGGTAAAGTCTTGCGCGTACACGTAGACCAGGCGTCCATTGATGTTACCATATCCTGTTACGACCCCGTCGCCCAGGAATTTTTGCTTGTCAAGTCCGAAATCGGCAGATCTGTGAGTGACCAATGCTCCAATTTCTTCAAACGTGCCTTCGTCAATCAGAAAATGAACCCGTTCTCGAGCAGTAAGCTTCCCTTTTTGGTGTTGTGCGTCAATTCTATCCTGCCCTCCGCCGAGCTTGGCTTCCGCTAACTTCTTCTCAAGTAATTTGTTCTTAGGCATTCTGTCGGAATCTGATTCTCCAATATAAAATTAACAAAGGATGCGCTCTTTAGCAATAGTCAACTTGCTTAAATCGAAGAGACCAATTCATCTGTTATTTCCAGATTGTGATAAACATTTTGGACGTCCTCGTCATCTTCAAATTTCTCTACCAACTTTAGAATTTGTTTTGCCTCACCAACATTTAGTTCTTTGGTTGTTGTAGGGATTCTTTGCACCTCTGCATTTTCTGGTTCAATTTTAAGATCTTCCAGCTTTTTGTGCATGGTGCCAAAATCTTCAAAGGAAGTGTAGACGAGAAAGACCTCATCTTCCTTGACGACATCCTCGGCACCTCCATCAATCAGGTCTAAGGTTAGTTCTTCTTCATCCAGCGTTCCAACCGGGATGGTGAAGATGCCTTTTTTTTCAAAAAGGAATTCAAGCGAACCATTGGTCCCAAGTGTTCCTCCTCCATGCGTGTATATTGCACGTATGTTTGAAACCGTTCTTTTCAAATTATCCGTGGTGCAATCTACAAAGATGGCGACGCCATTCGGCCCATAGCCCTCATATGACACTTCAGAAAGTGATGTTGAGTCCTTATCAGAGGCCTTGCTTATGGCACGTTCAATATTGTCTTTGGGCATATTGACGCCCTTGGCATTGGCGATTGCAACGCGTAAGGATGGATTGGCTTCTGAATCTGGGCCGCCTCCTGATTTGACAGCAACAGTAATTGCCTTGATTACCCGTGTGAACTCTTTGGATCGCCTGGCATCAGTGGCTCCCTTTTTTCTTTTAATGGTTGACCATTTACTGTGTCCAGACATAATTGATCTTGTTTCTGTGAAACTTATGAGTCAAGCTTCAGCACTGCAAGAAATGCCTTTTGTGGTACTTCTACATTACCCACCTGTCTCATTTTTTTCTTTCCCTTTTTTTGCTTTTCCAGGAGTTTCCTCTTCCTGGTGATATCACCCCCATAGCATTTGGCCGTCACATCTTTTCTGAGCGCACGTATAGTTTCTCTAGCAATGATCTTAGCTCCTATGGCAGCCTGTATGGCAATGGTGAATTGTTGTTGAGGAATTAAGTCCTTTAGCTTCTCACATATTTTTTTCCCCAAAGTACGCGCATTGTCCTTGAATATTAAAGCGGATAATGCATCTACAGGTTCCCCGTTCAAGAGGATATCAAGCTTGACCAGGGATGACAGCCGATGATCAGTTGGGTGATAGTCAAATGAGGCATACCCTTTAGAAACAGACTTTAGCTTGTCGTAGAAGTCAAATACGATTTCAGATAATGGCATTTCGAAGGTCAACTCCACTCTATCAGTG
>DTRI01000014.1 GCA_012966015.1 Flavobacteriales bacterium
TATGAGAATTTTGATCAAGTCTCAACTCCCTGTATTTTTGGTTCCTCATTGTCCTTTCGGGGTTCACATCGGGTATCGACATTCATATCGACAACCGGGAGAGAGAACTTGAACGTCTTCGAAGACTTGAGACATTCCTCCTGGTTCTCTTGAGGGATCCGCATCTCGATTGTCTTGGGGGGGTCCTTCGTATCGTTGGAGACACCAATTGTAATAAGAATAATCAGCATAAACTTCATTCCGTCGGTACCCCTGCGAAGACATCTCCATCATACACCAAATTATCTTATTCAATGAACCAAAAACTCATCCCCTAAAAAAAGTGAAAACAATCGTACCTCTTTAAAAGGTTACGCAAATTATCCTAAAACAATGGGTCCAATTCCAGGCTCACGTGGAACACCCCATGGATTGTTCTTATCTTCCGGTTTGGTAATTGAAAAAATCTAGCGTGTAATAATCATCTATTACAAATATATCAGGGGGCGTCCTGCCATAGGACGAGAGAACACAGCGGAAAAGAATTAAAGTATTTAAGAGGCTTAAATTTCTGTTCGAATTAAATATGTCGGAAATGCTCACCTAAGGCTGAAACATGTGGCTCTTTACAATACAAATTCCCGCCACTAACATTCTTGAGATATATGACACAAGGTAAAAAGAATTGCATCAGGGAGATGCATGAAGTTTTATTGGAGTGCGCTGACCATCGACGGTATCCGCGTCTTGTTCGATGGCAAAGCACCTGATGAGCAGATAGATATCCAACTTTTTTCTACCAGTGCATTTGAAAGACGGGTGAATAGGTGGCCACTTATAACATATTGATTTTGGGAGCATCTTACGGCTCCCTACTGGGGTCAAAATTGGCGCTTGCAGGGCATAGTGTAAATATGGTGTGCCTGCCAGAGGAAGCTGATCTGATTAACGCTGAGGGTGCTCGGGTACGTCTTCCAATCAGGAGCCTTGGTGAAATTGTTGAAATCAATTCGAAAATAGCACCGGGCAAATTATCGGCGACGACGACGCAGCGCGTTGATTTATCTGAATACGATTTAGTGGCACTGGCTATGCAGGAACCTCAATACCGATCGCCGGGTGTCCGCGAATTGCTGGATGATATCGCAAAAGCTGAACTTCCATGTATATCTATAATGAATATGCCTCCTCTACCCTACTTAGCACGTATACCCGGGCTTGAAATCACGGCCCTGAATAAATGCTATACTGACCATACCGTATGGGAGAATTTTGATCCGGCATTGGTAACACTATGTAGTCCTGACCCACAGGCATTCCGTCCGCCTGATGAAAAGATAAACCTATTACAGGTGGGGTTGCCTACCAACTTTAAAGTGGCAAGATTTGATTCAGATCAACATACGGCGATTATTCGCCAGCTTGAGTCAGATATAGATGCTATACGATATGATCTTAACGGTGAGCCAATAGAGTTGCCGGTAAAACTTAGAGTTCACGGTTCTCTTTTTGTCCCCCTGGCAAAATGGAGTATGCTTTTAACTGGAAATTATAGATGTGTACGAGAACGTGATATGCAGCCCATCAAGGATGCAGTACAT
>DTRI01000015.1 GCA_012966015.1 Flavobacteriales bacterium
GAGATGCAGCGCTGGCTTATGCTAAAAATAACCAATCTAAACAACGGTAAATTTATGAGTGAAGAAGACACAGGAGACAGTCAGCTACCACTTTGGGAAGTATTTATACAGAGCAAGCCTGGCCTCGCGCATAAACACGCGGGTAATGTTCATGCAACAGACGGAGAAATGGCGCTGCAAAATGCTCGTGACGTCTACGGAAGAAGAAACGAAGGAATTAATATGTGGGTAGTCCCGGCCAATGCAATTACAGCATCTACCCCAGAAGACCAGGGCCCATTTTATGACACTGCAAATGATAAGGTTTACAGGCACCCTACCTTCTATAAACTAAAGGATGGAGTAAAATTTATATAAGTAGTTTATGGATCAGAATGTAGCTCTTTATTTGTATTGCCTGAGGCTGGGAGATAACTCACTCATTCTCGGTCATCGGCTCTCGGAATGGTGCGGGCATGGGCCTTTTTTAGAGGAGGACATTGCCATGACAAACATCTCACTTGACCTTGTGGGACAGTCAAGGATGTTGCTGCAGTATGCAGCAGAGCTGAGCGGAAATGGAACAACTGAAAACACACTGGCTTATCTAAGAGATGAAAGAGACTTTTTGAATGCGCTGCTATCAGAACAGCCCAATGGTGACTTCGCGGTTACCAACACGAAAAATTATCTTTTCAGCGTGTATAATTATCATCTCTACGCTGAATTATCAAATAGCAAGGACGAAAAATTAAAAGCGATCGCTGAGAAATCTATTAAAGAAGTTGCGTACCATGTAAGACATTGTGGAAAATGGATGCTCAGATTGGGTAAAGGGACCGAAGAGAGCCATAAGCGACTGCAAGAAGCAGTCAATGATATTTGGATGTTCACAGAGGACCTTTTTGAATCTGATGAAAGCACTGCGTCATTGATTGAGCAAGGTATTGCGGCAAATCCAGAGACTGTCAGGCATAACTGGTTAAGTGATGTAACGGATCAACTTAAAGAAGCCACCATTGAAATTCCAACCAACACGTGGATGATGAAAGGAAGTTTGCAAGGAAAACATTCAGAACATCTCGGATACCTACTGGCGGAGATGCAAACTATTCCCAGAACATTTCCCAATTCTGAGTGGTAAAACCAAGGTTATGACCAAGGCACAGATCTCAAAAACACAGAAAATTTTTGATCTACTTTCTGAAGTAAAAGATCCTGAAATTCCTGTAATCAATGTCATTGAAATGGGCATTGTAAAGGATGTAACCCTAACAGATTCAAAGGTTTCCGTTACAATCACACCTACCTATTCAGGTTGCCCAGCGATGAACATGATAGCGACAGATATAAAGTTGAAGCTTCAGGATAATGGATATACAGAAGTAAAGATAATTGAAGTTTTGTCACCAGCATGGACAACCGACCTGATGACTGAAGAGGCGAAAGCAAAGCTCAAAGCTTACGGAATTGCCCCCCCTAACAGGACATCATCTGATAAGTCAAACCCTGTTGGCATACCCAAAGAGTGTCCTAACTGTGCTTCAAGTAACACAAAGCTGAAAAGCCATTTTGGCTCTACTCCTTGCAAAGCTCTATATGTCTGTGAAGATTGCCTGGAGCCCTTCGATTACTTTAAATGTCACTAATAAGAGGATTATGGATTATAAGCTGATCAAATTTGATATTTCTAATGCTGTTGCAAAGATTACACTAAACCGGCCGGATGTGTTGAACAGCTTTAACAAAGCGATGAGCGCGGAGGTACAGGATGCTCTGGACCAATGTGCCGGCGATAATGCTGTTAGGGCTGTTTTGCTAACTGGTGAAGGCCGAGGATTTTGTGCGGGACAGGATTTGGAAGAAGCCATGTCTCCGGATACAAAAATTGAGGATATTGTACGCACAACTTACAATCCTATGGTACTCAAGATTAGGGAGCTTGAAAAACCTGTGATCTGTGCAGTTAATGGCGTTGCTGCAGGAGCAGGAGCGAACATTGCTTTTGGGTGTGACCTCACTTTGGCGGCCAGTTCTGCTAAGTTCATCCAGTCATTTATCAAGATTGGACTTATTCCCGATAGCGGTGGAACACATATTTTGCCCAGGTTAGTAGGTATGCAAAGAGCAGCGGCTATGACCATGCTGGGCGATAAGCTGACAGCTGAAGAGGCCCAACATCTGGGATTGATTTACAGAGTTGTTGTCGATGAACAATTAATGGAAGAAGCTACTGCTCTTGCTGAGAAACTCGCCCAGATGCCAACAGTAGGCCTGGGCCTAACCAAGCGGGGGCTCAACAATGGTTTAAAAGTGGACTTAGCTACCCAACTGGAATTTGAAGCGGGAATTCAAGCGGAGGCCGCAAGTAGCGAAGATTATAAAGAAGGCGTGAATGCATTTTTGGAAAAAAGAGCACCAAATTATACTGGCAAGTAAAAGTTGATTAGTTAATTGGTTAACTAGTTAAAGTACAAGGATTATGAAAGGTTTTGAAGATTTGGAAGTATGGAAGGAGGCCAGAACTCTGAGAAAAATTATTTCAGAGCTGTGTAATAGTTTTCCATCCGAAGAAAAATATAAGCTGATTGACCAAATTCTCCGCTCTTCAAGATCAGTAACGGCAAACATTGCGGAAGGGCATGGTAGGTTTCACTTCCAAGAAAATATACAGTTTTGCCGACAAGCGAGAGGTTCATTAACTGAAACCTTAGATCATCTGCTATGTGCATTTGATGAAGAGTATATTGGTGAGGCAGAACTGAATACATTAAAGCAACAATATTCTCTAGTTTTAAGATTGTTGAATGGATATATATCTTATCTCAAAAAGCGCAAATCTGATACAATAGCAAAGATTGAAACCAATTAACAAGTCAACCATTTAACCGACTAGATTAAGAAGCACCGCACACATTTATTAAATGAATCAGGTAAAAAAAATAGGCGTTATCGGAGCCGGAGCCATGGGCTCAGGAATTGCACAGGTGGCTGCAACAGCTGGTAACAAGGTCATTCTTTTTGACTCTAACACGGAGGTTCAAGATCAGGCCCAAGAACTGATTAGCAAGATGCTGAACAAATTAGAGGACAAAGGCAGGCTGGAAGGGTCCGCGGAGGAAATTACCAAGAGAATAACTTATGCCGACGACATTGCTGAATTCAAATCATGTGATCTGATAATTGAGGCAATTGTCGAGAATTTACAGATTAAAAAGAATGTTTTTGAGGAGATCGAATCAGTGGTAAGCGATACTTGTATCATTGCAAGCAATACTTCGTCCCTCTCAATTGCATCTATTGCAGCTGCATGTAAAAACCCGCAGCGAGTAATGGGCATACATTTCTTTAACCCAGCGCCACTCATGCCTTTGGTTGAAATTATTTCAGCCGTGCAAACAGATCCTCAATTAACGGCAAACATGAAGAAAACTATAGAGTCATGGGGGAAAGTGCCGGTTTCTGCGCAAGACACCCCGGGATTTATTGTCAACAGAATTGCCAGGCCGTTTTACGGGGAAGCCATACGCATATTGGAGGAAGACCTTGCCAACGTTCCCACCATTGATTGGGCCATGAAAGAGCTGGGTGGATTTAAAATGGGCCCCTTTGAATTGATGGATTTCATCGGAAATGACATCAATTATGAGGTTACCGCCACTGTCTTTAAAGAGTTCTTCTTCGACCCAAGGTACAAGCCCTCTTTCACACAAAAGCGCATGGTGGAGGCTAACCGCTTAGGACGAAAAACGGGAATTGGTTATTACAACTACGGAGAGGATGCAACGAATTTAGATCCGGATAGAAATGATGGACTGGGTGAATACATCGTGAATCGTATTGTTGCCATGCTGATCAATGAAGCGGCAGATGCCCTGTACCTACATGTTGCAACAAAAGAAGATATAGATTTAGCAATGACCAAAGGTGTCAATTATCCCAAAGGGTTACTGGCCTGGGCCGATGAAATTGGAATTGAAACATGCCTGAACAACCTCGAAGAGCTACAGGCAGAATACGGGGAAGATCGATACAGGCCGTGTCCATTACTTAGAAAAATGGTGAAAAAGGGAAGTACGTTTTATGAATGATAATGCCAACAAAATTTCTAATTACCCTACTTTCTAATTGCACTAATTAGACATTAGAAATTCCACCCACATGTGCCTCATCCTCTTCGCCAATAATGCACACCCAAAATACAAGCTGATTCTGGCAGCCAACAGAGACGAGTTCTATAAACGCCCTACCCGGCCTGCACAATGGTGGGAAGATAAAACAGATCTGCTTGCGGGAAAAGATTTAGAGGGAGGAGGTACCTGGATGGGTATTTCTAAAGCTGGCCGAATTGCGGCTGTTACCAATTACAGAAAGTTGCCAGTAACTGATAAATACGATTCTACCAGGGGCAAATTGGTTACAGAATTCCTGGATAGCAATATCTCAGAGTTTGACTATCACGAGAAAATGCATAATTCAAGGAATGAATTTGATGGTTATAACCTTCTATTTGGTAACGTGGATACCATTTTTTGGTATTCAAACAAGAACACGCAAAGCCGCCAGACGGCTCCAACCCCAGTGGAAAACGGCGTACATGGACTAAGCAATGAGTTATTGGATACACCATGGCCCAAGGTTGAGCGAGGCAAAGAGGAGCTGTCCGCGATCGTTAATAAGAATAACGACATAGATCCACACGAATTATTTGAGCTGCTACGCAATACTGATCTGGCTCCGGATGAGAAATTGCCAGATACAGGCATCGGCATTGAATTCGAGCGCATCCTCTCAGCCGTATTTATTAAATCGCCAGATTACGGAACCAGGCTGAGCACAGTATTGCTGGTAGATAATAACAACAAAGTTCATTTTGAGGAGAGGGCTTTTGTACCTGAATCAATTACTCAATTTACCTTTACCATAGCAGAAAGTTAAAATCCGCGCTCGCAATTATTCCCTTCGCTATTGCCTATAGCTTTGGACAAACGATTTCAACATCGGAAAACCGCAGACTAAGGCCCATGATTTCATTTTGCATAAAAGCAGCATGCCTTTTTTGCATCAGATATTTCTGAACATGTTCCATTGAAGCGAATTCGGGAGTTTCTGAAATATATTCATCTAACATCCAGGATGCAGGTATCTTATTTTTGGTACATTTGGAATGCTCTCAAGCTCTAAATAAAACAACTATCATGGGATATTTCACCAAAGACTTTACGGACTTCTTTAAGGAGCTGGCTGGAAATAATAACCGGGGTTGGTTTATGGACAACAAAAGGCGCTATGAAGAATCTGTTAAGGAACCCTTTGAAGTATTTGTTACTGATTTAATTGCGCGTATCGCCAAAGATGACAAGCGGATTGAAATGACCGCCAAGGAATCCGTTTTTAGAATATATCGAGATGTGCGCTTTGGCAAGGATAAAACACCTTATAAAATTCAGGCATCTGCATTAATCTCTCCTGGAGGGAAGAAAGACAAGTCTACACCAGGAGTTTATCTACAAATGAGTGCAGAAGATGTACGGTTTTACTCTGGTTCTCATTCGTTAGATAAAGATCAATTGCACAGTGTAAGGAGCTTTATCGGTGACAACCTAAACCGCTTTGACAAGGTGATTAGCGAGAAAAACTTCAAAGAGAATTTTAGCGAAATCCTGGGTGAGAAGCACAAACGCATTCCTCCAGAGTTTCAGGATTCTTTTGAAAAACAACCGCTAATTGCCAATAAGTCGTTTTACTTCTTTGCCAAGTTCAAACCGGGCATTGTAACAGATCCTAAATTATTGGATAAAATAATGGAACAATACAAGATTGCCAAGCCGGTGATGAAGTTCTTTGATGAAGCGATGAATAGTTGAATGGTGAATTGGTTGAATGGTGTATTGGTTGAATGGTGTATTGGTTGAATGGTGTATTGGTTGAATGGTGAATTGGATGCA
>DTRI01000016.1 GCA_012966015.1 Flavobacteriales bacterium
CGCTGAAATGGAACAAGGGCAATTTTATATACCTGGGTATATTGCTGGTCATTTTTTATGAACCACTCAGGAGGTGCATCCAATATGGATTGCTATATCACGGAGGTGATAACGGATTCTGGCCGGATAGCATGATCTCCTTGCTTCAATACTCCTTATTTGAGGCTTCCTACGTAAGTTTATTGCTCATGCCTCTTTCGTGGTTATTCATGTCACTGCTGCTCATTTCAACGGTGATTACCATCAATTACATCAGAATATCCTCTATTAAAAAGGAGCAATCCCGCAATTGGCGCCCTGACTTCACACTGTTGTTTCTTTTCATCATTGTCATCAGTACCATCTTGAACTGGGTATCCGGAACCTATTTTCCTATCGATAGAGGAGCACTTTTTCTCTACCCCTTATTCATCCTGATTGTTGTAACCCTCCTGGACAAACTATCTGAAGTTCCTGCTCTGCGAAAGATTACGGTGGCATTGGCCCTGACTTGCGGCATAGCCTGTGTTCTTCACACAATGAATACGCAGAACTTTGAAAATTATATTCATTGGAAAAATCATTTCGATACACCTGAAATGATGTCAGACTTACAAGAACACACCTCTGGATTCAGCTCGGTTAACCCCATGCATTTAGGTGTCGATTGGATTTATTATCCCGTTGTGAATTACCACATTATCGCAGATGAGCTGCATTGGGTAGATACGGTGTACACTAAAGGAATTGTCGGATCAGAAGATCTGATTTATGTGAGTGATGCGAACGTTTTGAAGTATGAAAAACTCAAATTTCAGGTGATTAAAAACTACCCTGTTACCAAAACGACTCTGATGAAAAAAATCGAACATGGTCAGATGTATATAGAAGATGAGGAATAAACATACACTGATCATTATTTTGTTATGCTTCCTGTCCAGGCTGCCGCAAATCTTAAGCAATAACCTATTTCTGGATGGGGATGAATGCATTGTTGGCCTAATGGCCAAACACCTGAATGAAGGGATAGAATTTCCAATGTACTTTTACGGTCAATCCTTTATTTTTTCATTGTTTGAGGTGGGGTTGATTAGTGCTAGCTATTCTCTGTGCGGTATTTCAGATGTCGGCATTAAACTGACTATGCTACTTCTGTGGACCATAGGGGTCATATTTTTTTACAAAACACTTACTCAGCTCAATGGTAGAAATGCATGGGCTCCCTTACTGATCACTATCTTGCTCATATTTTGTCCGGCATGGGCTGTTTGGTCGATGAAAGCTCGAGGAGGATATCTTACCTCTTTTCTACTGTCCTCACTATTTTGCTATGTTATTCTCAACGACAGATTCAATAAGCGGCGGATTACTTACCTCCTGTTGGGGCTCATCCTAATCATCATCTATGAGTGCCAGCCTATATGGATTCCGGGTCTTGCACCTATTATTGTGTACCAGCTGATGAGATCAAAGGAGATACGATTTTCACTCAATTTCATATTGGGTGTTGTATTTGGGTATGCCTTCTTTCTTTTTTATATACATACTACTTCCAGTACCGGAGCAATAAGCCTTGTAATGGCTCCTGACAATATCCTCAAATCATTTAGCATGATTCCAATGCGGATATTCCACAATATGACGGGCAGTTATTATCATTGGCAGTGGATAGACCTCAATTGGGGTACCAATTTTTTGGCGGTGTGTTATACATTTCTGATTCTGGCAATTCTGAGTAGCAGTCTTTATTTTATATTTAAGAAGAAGGTGTTGATGCCATTATTTTACATCTTTGCCTTATCTGTATTGTTCACACTTACTTATTCCTCATTTTCAGAGCTGTACAATGCACGCCACCTGCTTCCGTTGATGGCTTATTCACTTCTGATGTTTTTTATGTTTATGGATAGGTTCGTTGGTAAAGCCTTTTACTTTACTATATGTGCGTTCTTCATTTCTCTTGGCGCCATCTCCTTATTCAGTTTCAAAGACTATAAAATGGAAAACCATGGGAAAGCGCTATTGCTGGAAGTAATAAGCTACTTGGAAAAGGAAGATATTCAATATACTTTTTGCTCAAATGGGTTAATGCAATGGCAGATTACCTTCTATTCACAAGAGCGAATAATTTCACGAAGCATACACAACAGTGACAGGTATCCGGCATACGTTGACAAAGTCAATAGGGCACTTGATACGTCTAATGCTCAAGTAGCCCTGGTAGGCGCTTGGGGTAATCAACCTACCTTAGAACCTAAACGTGTTATGTTCATTGAGGATGAGTACTATATTTACCTCAACCCCAGCAGGAGTTTGTTAAAAGCTCAAAAGTTCATCTTACCGGATTAAAGGCAAGCTCAGGCTTGGTTTTACCGAATTACTGAACAACGATCTTTTGTCGGCCGACGGATCCATCGCTGGCTTCTATCGCCAGGTAGTACATTCCAGGAGAGAGATTCCTTCTTACCAGGCTAATCTTGCTGTCGTCAATGTTTAGCTGCATGTGTACCAGCTGACCAGATACATCATAGATTTCAATAGAAGAAATATTCAGATTACTTTGCATCGCGATCGTTACCGATGTGCTAAAGGGATTCGGGAATACATTTACAAGATCGTTCATTTCGGGCTCCCTGATGCTCAAAGCTGCATATTCTGAGATGGCGTGCATGTCAACCACATACTGGTTTGAAAAGTCATTGACATTTGTAAATGACATTCTCGCGGAGCCTTGACCTTCGGCGGAAGGATCGGAATAAAAATGCAACCAGAAATGTTGCGTCTCCCCATCCTTTAATAAGAAGGTGTACAGCGTTCCTTGTGGATTCAGGCATATATCCGCACAGATGGCAGATTCCCACCCCGCCGACAAATTATTTTGGTCTCGTTCAATCTCTATCAGCACATCGGCTCCAGATGTGTTAATAAGATCTGCCTCCACATCTATGGTTGTACCAGGATACCCTACCACCGTATCGTTGGTAGTAAGCATCATGGTAAAATCTCCTGTTGGTGACGCCCCGCTACATGTTACACCGAACAAGCTATCTAAATCACAATAGATATCATGACCGTTGGCAATTTTGTCAAACCAGCCGTGCTTTACGAACACAGTTCCATTTGCGTTGATGATATATCCTGTAGCGGGACCGGGGCCAAAGTTGGTCCACCATTCATTACAAGGTCCGTCCATGTACACGGGTATATTCAATCCTTCATTGGTGATTAAATCTTGTGCAGCGGCTTTCCTCGCAGCATAAGTCGCATGCTGGTTTACAACAATGCCCTGATTCACATTTGCCGACACGTTGCCAAATGTTCCGGAGTTCGGGCTGTAGTCATCATCGGGATGCGCTTCTAATTGATAGATGCCAATTATCGTAACCTGATTGCTGTAGCTGACCATGATATCATTATAGATAGTCACTTTGTTTCTTACATAAGGACATGTATAGTTCAAAGCCACAATTACCACCGGTTTTCCATAACCCAATAAATCCGCCATATTTATGGAATCTCCATTGAGATCATATAGCGTAAAATTCGGGATGGTATCTCCGGCAGCAAAAGGGTATGAATCGAAGGTCATATCCGGATTAACCGGGATTGGATATCCGCAAACGGTATCTGCGTCATTGGGCAAGGCCCCTACTCCAATAGATGGCAGAAGAATGGCTTGAGCATTGACAATAGGTGAACACGTTATAAGCGCAGCACCTATCAGGAAACCTTTGGTAAACATCTTGAATATCATGATACAGTGTTTTAGTTAGTACGGCTTCGACTGCGATAATCTAAAAAGGTTTAATATGGGAGCACAAGTACTGCTCTAGGCGAGCTGACACTTGTACAGCGTGTGGTAATCGTTTTCTACATTTATATCATCTACCACCTTTAGCCCAGCCTCTTCCACACATTTTCGCATATCTTCTGAGTGATACATTTTACTATTTCCGTTGGCCATGGCTGTAAAATAAATAGAGGTGCCATGCAGACAATAGGCAGGTACAGGATGGTCTTGCCGGTCCCAATAAAGCTCGAGAATATACAATGCCGAGTTTGCGTTCATGCTCTTTGAAGCATTTGAAATAATGTGCACAATTTCCTCTTCCGAGAAACAATCTAAGAACTGACTCATCCAAATAACATCGGCTCCTGCCGGATATACAGGGTCATCGATCAGCACATCCATGACGTGTCCGCTAATTCTATCGGTCAATCCCAGCTCCTCAATATTTTTTTTGGCCCTATTCCACTGACCAGCCAGATCTACTATGGTCAATTTGACATCTTCGTTGTATTCGCAGCAAGCAATTGAGAATTTTCCAGTATTACCCCCGACATCCATAATCATTTTGGGGTCGTTTTTAAATATTTCCGGAAATATTTTTTTAAAGGCTACATCAGAGTAATAATGATCGAAATCGAACCAGCTCTTCTTAATTGGTTCATCCAGCAAGGACAGCCCTTCATATATTTTCTCCCAGGGCCCCAGTTCTTTCAGGCCTGCGGGCTTATTGGTCAGAATAGCTTCCTCCAGGTGAAACATTCCCTTGTAACACACATGATGAACGTAATTCATGTTAATCTGGATTTGCTTGTCCAAAAGAAGAAAATACCCCATTTTACTTATGGTGTACGTATTCTTGCGCATCAGCTTTGTAAGGCCAATGCTCAAACCAACTTCAAGCAATATTTTTACTCCATACAGTGGAATGCCCAGTTTTTCTGCTATAGTTTCCGGTGTAACACCCTTTTTTCTGCCGGCTTTTACTTCCTTTAATATTCCTGTTGAGCTCAAAACCCGAGCTACCTGAAACATAATAGGATGCCAGGCCAACATATCGGCTTGCCTTTTGGCATCGTCTGGACCTAATTTATCTACTTCAAAATGACCATCGTACATGAATAGTGGTATTATTTAGGCTTCAAAGGTAAAATGTTCTGTGCAATTCTGATGGATGTCGACCAAATAAACACCAATTCTAAGTTGGACAGCAAGCGGTTTGCAAATGAATATCTTTTACTGATAGCCCGGAGGTGATCAATGAGAAATCTGTATCATTGCTATCTCAATTAAAAACTGTGAAATATGTACGATCAACCTATGTTGCGCGATCATGCGCTGAAAGACAAAGTAATTATCGTTACCGGGGGTGGAACAGGACTAGGAAAGTCTATGGTATCTTATTTCCTCGATCTGGGTGCGTCCGTTTGTATCACGAGCAGAAAAATGGAAGTATTAGAGAAGACCGCTGCTGAATTTAAAGAAAAGGCTGCAGGACGGATACTACCCATAGCGTGCGATGTAAGAAAGTATGAGGAAGTGGAAAACGCAATCAGTGCTACAGTGGAAAAGTTTGGGGTAGTGAATGTATTGGTAAACAATGCTGCCGGCAATTTCATAAGTCCTACTGAACGCTTGTCGCACAGGGCCTTTGATACAGTGGTAGACATCGTCTTGCGAGGCTCCTACAACTTTACGCTGGCATTGGGCAAGTATTGGATCAAAGAAAAAATTAAGGGCAACGTATTGAGTATACTAACCACCTATGCACACACGGGATCTGGTTGGGTAGTTCCATCAGCCTGCGGCAAGGCAGGCGTACTCGCAATGACCAGGTCATTGGCAGTTGAATGGGCCAAATATGGAATTCGGTTAAACGCCGTTGCCCCGGGGCCCTTCCCCACCAAAGGTGCCTGGGACAGGCTTCTGCCTGAACCTATCAAAAAAGACTTTGATCCTGCCAATAAGGTTCCAGTAGGACGTGTGGGAGAACACCAGGAGTTATCCAATCTCTGTGCTTTCCTTATCTCAGACTATTCCTCGTACATTGATGGAGAAATGATTGCTATTGACGGTGCTGAGTGGCTTAAGGGCGCAGGCCAGTTCAATAACATGGAAAAGGTTACACCTGAGATGTGGGATATGCTTGAATCATTCGCAAAAGGAAATAATAAGTAGATTAACCGGGGCCAATAAGTGAGTAAGATGGATATTGCATACCGCAGATTGGTTAAAAACGATCTCAAAGTTTATCGCGATATTAGGTTGGAGAGCCTAAAGGTATACCCAGATAGTTTTGGCTCCAGCTATGAAGATCAAAAGTCGAAAGAAAGGCTGGGTTTTGAGGAATATATTGAGCAAAATGTTTTCGACAAATTCATTGTGGGAGCTTTTGATGCTGCCAGGCTTATAGGGATTTGTGGTTTCTTTCGCAAGGTAGATGCAGAGAGAATGAACGCGGGAGAAATTATTCAAATGTATGTTCAGGCAAAATACCAAAGTAACAAGATTGGATACTTGCTGCTACAGGCTGCAATTGAGGAAGCATTTAAGATTGCAGGGATAGAAAATATTGAATTGGGTGTTTTTACAGCTAACAAAAGCGCCAATACTCTTTTTGATAATGTCGGTTTTGAAGAATACTTGTTTCATGAGAACCACCTCAATGACCGCGGTGTAAAGATAGGCAGAAGGCTCATGGTGCTTAGCCGCGACAATCATATGGCATACCGGTAGTTCACATTCCAAAAGAAAGAACGAATGTTTATAAAACAAAAAACGGGAGCCGTTTCTTGCGAATCGGTCCCCGTTCTCACTCAGACTTGCGTCTGGGCGCCAAGCTACTGTTATTATTGCTTCCTTGTTTTGATCGGCTCTTTTCAGATCCTCACGGCCCAAGTTTTATCTCCCTTCGTTAAACCCTCCGAAAATTTATCACTTTCGCTCTAAACTCCCAGTGAGCCTCCCGTTTGGTTTGAATGGCGATCTTCCGAGCAAGCTCTTCCAATCACTACTCTCCCCAGTATTGAAGTAGAATCCTTTTAAGTTTTTCCCACCGAGGCGGGCTGGCCCTTAATATTTTCCTACTCTTTAGGAGCACTACTCTCAGCTTCAACCTTTTCAGGCCCCAAGCCTACTAGAATTTGATTCTTTTTGCCTTCCCGCAAGCGGGCCGATTTCAACGCCAACCTTGTGAGCTAACGTCTTTCGGATTCAAAGTCTATCAAGTTTTGCTCCGGGAAACCTCCTCGATCTTGTCCACTTTGCAGCAAGCTACTCGGCTTCGTTATCGAGGTGCCTTTTATCCCTCACTTGATGCAACAAATGTATATGCGCCCTTCGAACTCACCAAATTTTTCGGGCCAATCTTTTCAACAATCTATCAACCATAGTTATTAACAATGTTAACAACTCTGTAATTCCCTAATGGATAACGAGTTAGGTAGTGCCAAATTTTACTACAATACAAACTGCCAGGACATAGCCTCGAAAAAACGTCTTTATTTATTAATATCAAGTGGTTAATTACTTTTAAAAATAATGAATAAAGAGCTTGTTTACTAACATATTTTTGTACAAAATATTCTGAAGAACATTGCATGCTTGAAGTAACGAAGGGAAGGAAAATCTATGTTCTGGATACATCAGTCATTCTTCACGACCACAATTCTTTAAAAAGTTTCCAGGAGCACGATGTTGTAATTCCAATTACGGTATTGGAAGAGCTTGATAATTTTAAGAAAGGGAACAACAGCAAGAACTTCGAAGCCCGCGCTTTTATCAGAAAGATCGATAAGCTTTCCGGAAAGTTCACGCTCACTGATTGGATTCCGCTCAGCGGGAAGGGAAAGGGAAAGTTTAAGATTATCATGAATGGCAACAATATGTCTGTCGTAGATGCTGAGAAAACTTTTGATGAAAGAAAGCCTGACCATAAAATTCTCAACGCAGCACTTTCTTTACAGGCACAAGCCAAGAAAGCCAAGGTTATACTTGTTACCAAAGACATCAACCTGCGATTGAAGGCGAAGGCATTAAACCTAAATGCTGAGGACTACGGAACCGACAAAGTAAAGAATGTAGAGGGCCTCTACCTAGGAATGGAAATGATAGAGGAAGTAGCTTCAGCTTCCATTGATGAAATTGTTACAAAAGGCTTCATTGAAAATACACTGGTTGATATTAAGAAGAAGGTTGACAATCATTACTATATCCTCAAAAATGGTAAAGCGAGCTCACTGGCCTTTTATAATCCGGAAACCAAGTTCATTGAAAGGGTGGAGAACCAAAGTACCTATGGTATTAAACCGAGGAATGCTGAGCAGACATTTGCATTGCATGCTATCCTCCACCCCGCCATCAAATTGGTAACCCTTCAAGGTGTTGCCGGCACCGGAAAGACTCTTCTTGCACTAGCAGGAGCAATTTCACAACGTCGGTCGTACAAGCAAATCATTCTTGCCCGTCCAGTTATTCCTTTAAGCAATCAAGATATAGGATACCTGCCCGGTGATGTTAATGAGAAGATCGATCCGTATATGGAACCGCTTTGGGATAATTTAAACTTTATAAAAAATCAGTTTAGCGAGAAAGACAAGAAGTACCGTACCATAATTGAGATGCAGCGCAATGAAAAGATAGTTATCACCCCGCTCACATATATTAGAGGAAGGAGTCTTTCTAATGTGATCTTTATTGTAGATGAAGCTCAAAATCTTACGCCTCACGAAGTGAAAACGATCATTACCAGGGCTGGTGAGAACTCCAAAATTATCTTTACGGGTGATATAAACCAAATTGACTCTCCCTACCTCGATGAGTACAGCAATGGCCTGTCTTATGTCATAGACAGATTAAAGGGGAACAAATTGTTCGCCCATGTAACCCTTGTAAAAGGAGAGAGATCTGAGCTGGCCAACCTGGCCAACGAGCTGCTTTAAAAGCTAAAATTCAGAGAAGCTTCCAACGCCAACTTATGATTATTTGGAATGGCCGAAGCATTTTTCGTACTCAACTTAATTACATCATACCTAAACTTGGGCATAAAAATGAACTTCATTCGTTCACAAAATCCAACTTCTAATCCCAGTCCAATTTCAGGAACAACGGTGAAGCTTGTAACTCCATTATCCTTAACGTCAAAAGTTTCTTTTCCCTGATTGTACACGTAAGTTTGATCAGATGAAAAAGCCGTAATAGCATTAACACCGATATACTTTACAGGTGTAAACGTCCAACCAGTACACTTGCAAGTTTTTGTACAGCAATCAGACCTAAATCTAACACCTACCGGAACTTCGATTACTTTCACGCTGTTCGTTACCTGCTGAGCATTGGTAACCTCCTCGCCGGTTGAGGTGGTGACTTTGGGAATGAGTACTCGGGTGTTAAAAGTTTTTTGCGAGAACTGAACTCCAGCTATTAAGCCAATATAATTGCAGAAATTATATTCAATTCGCAATCCACAGGTTTTTCCGAAGTCAGTATTCTGCTTATTGTCCGCCGATTTGTAGAAATTCCACTCAGGTGATATTGATTTACCAACATACCATTTGGGAACAGTAGTTTCACCATCTTTTTTTTCGCAAATGTCTCCAGCATATGAGAAGCCGGTTGACATGAGCACTGAAACCAGAAGAATTGCTTTTTTCATCTCGAAGAGTTTAGCAGGAGTTCTATGTATACTTGACTTGTATAAAGTTAAGCAACTAACCGAATAATTCAAAACTGCTTTCGCTCTTCAGAGACAATTCAGTGTGCCCCTCTATTAAATAAATTAAATGAGCTTCATGCTTCGCTCTATAAAATTGGTGAGTTCCTCACCTTTGAGCATATTCTGGGACAGCAGTGCAAGATCTGTAGCTTGTTTAGCCAGTTGCTTCTGCTTTTTCTTATCCTTTTCCTTGAGCAGCTTTCCAGCAAAGGGGTGATTCGAATTGACTATCAAATTATATATCTCTGGCATTTGTCCCATCATGGACATCATTCCACCTCCTCCCAGTTCGTTCATATCCTTCATCCTCCGGGAAAACTCAGGTTGTGTGATAGATATAGCAGCATCCTTCTCGCTCATGCTTTCGAATACAACTGAAAACTTTTCCTTGGGAATTACACCCTCAATAATTGGTTTTAATGCCTCCTGCTGCTTATCAGACAGTTTGGAAGACTGCTTCTCATCCTTATCAATGAGTTTGTCAATAGAATCAGCATCTACCCTGGCAAATGTGACATTGTCCATTTTTTGCTCCAGCTTAGCAATTAAGTGGCTACTAAGAGGTGAGTCCATTACTATTACATCATAACCCTTATTCCTGGCAGCCTGGATATAAGAATGTTGCCCATCCACTGATGAAGCATAGAGGTGAACAACCTTCTTATCCTTATCTGTCTGGGACTTTGCTATTTTCTTGGCGTACTCCTCAAATGTGAAAAACTCACCTTCGGTATTCTTTAACAGTGCAAAGCTCAGGGCCTTATCATAGAACTTATCTTCGGAGATCATTCCATAATCAATAAATATTTTGATGTCATCCCACTTACTTTCAAAGTCCTTTCTATCCTTTTTAAAAAGCTTTTCCAGCTTATCCGCCACCTTTTTGGTGATGTGTCCGGATATCTGCTTCACCCTGGCATCACTTTGCAAGTATGACCGCGATATATTCAATGGAATATCAGGTGAATCGAGAACTCCGTGCAATAGCGTCAGGAAATCGGGTACTATACCTTCTACAGAATCGGTTACGAACACCTGGTTTGCATACAGCTGTATTTTGTCTTTCTGTACCTCTACCTTGTTTTTAAGTTTTGGGAAATACAATATTCCCGTAAGATTAAAGGGGTAATCCACGTTAAGGTGAATCTGAAAAAGAGGTTCTTCAAAATTCATGGGATACAATTCCCTATAAAAATTACGGTAATCATCATCCTTTAACTTAGAAGGTTGCTTCTTCCACGCCGGAGATGTGTTATTAATGATGTTCGGCGTGGTAATTTTCTTGTCCTTATCATCTTTATCCTTCACCACTTTACCATCCTTATCCTGAACCGTTTCCTCATTCGTACCAAACTGTATCTTAACCGGAAGAAACTTACAATACTTGTTGAGCAGCTCGCGAATCCTCGAATCCTCTAAAAACTCTGACGAGTCATCAGAAACATGAATTACAACATCCGTTCCTCGCTCCTTTCGAGCGTCGTCAATTAATGTATAATTAGGACTTCCATCACAGCTCCATTTAACCGCCTTTGCCGTTTTCTTATGTGACTTGGTAATGATATCCACATTGTCAGCTACCATAAAGGAAGAATAGAATCCAAGTCCAAAGTGCCCAATCAGGTTCGCTACGTCTGTTTTATCTTTATACTTAGATACAAATTCCTCTGCACCAGATAGCGCAATGTCATTGATGTACTTCTCAACTTCCTGTTCGTCCATTCCAACACCCCGATCCTTGATGGTAATTGTTTTTGCGGCTTTATCCACCTCCACTTGAATGGTCAAGTCACCGATTTCACCTTTAAATTTCCCCATCGTCTCCAATGCTTGAAGCTTTTTGGACGCGTCAATGGCGTTAGAGATTAACTCGCGAAGAAATATCTCATGATCAGAGTATAAAAACTTTTTTATTATCGGAAATATATTATCCGAGCTTACTTTTATCTTTCCTTTTGTCATTTCGTAATTTTGTTAAACTGTGTGCAAATCGCATTTCAAAGGTCGTGCCATCTGAAAATAACTGCCAAATTGACGGTCATTGTGAAGTCGGCAAAAATAGTTGATTATTTGTTCATAATTCAACAATTAATGAAGGTTGAAATCCTTGTAGCCAAGTATCTTTTCGCTAGTTTTAGCCCGATAATTAATTTCTCAATTATTTACAATTACCAGATATGACTATTGCAGAACCCTCAAGTAAATTCACTTCAGCTGAAGATAAATCAACGCGCGCAGGATTTGGCGCCGCCTTGTTAGAATTAGGCAACATAAATGCAAACGTAATTGGCTTAACGGCGGATTTAGGTGGCTCGCTGCAAATGAACAAGTTCAGCGAAGCGTTTCCAGATAGATTTTACCAGGTGGGCGTTGCTGAAGCCAATATGATGGGTATTGCAGCTGGCTTGACTATAGGAGGTAAGATTCCATTCACTGGCACGTTTGCCAACTTTTCAACTGGCAGGGTGTATGATCAAATAAGGCAATCAATAGCATATTCCAACAAAAATGTAAAGATATGCGCTTCTCATGCCGGATTGACTTTAGGAGAGGATGGTGCCACCCATCAGATACTGGAAGATATTGGTTTGATGAAGATGCTACCGAATATGACAGTTATCAATCCTTGTGACTACAATCAGACCAGGGCTGCTACATTGGCTATTGCGGACTATGTTGGTCCCGTGTACCTGAGGTTCGGCCGCCCCAATGTTCCCAACTTTACCCCATCTGACCAACCATTTGAAATTGGAAAGGCACTGCTGCTGGTTGAAGGTGCTGATGTGAGTATTTTTGCTACTGGCCACCTGGTTTGGAAAGCGCTCAAAGCGAGTGAAGAGCTAAACGCAAAAGGTATAAGTGCGGAGGTAATAAACATACATACTATTAAACCTTTAGATGAGGCAGCAGTCTTAAGATCAGTACAAAAAACAAAATGCGTTGTTACTGCAGAAGAACATCAGCGAAATGGTGGACTGGGCGATACTATAGCTCAGTTGCTCGGTCGAAAGTTTCCAGCTCCAATGGAAATGGTTGCTGTTAACGACCAATTTGGTGAGAGCGGAAAGCCTGCAGAACTGATGATTAAGTATGGCCTGGACACTTCTAATATTGTTGGCGCGGCAGAGCAGGTTTTGGACCGAAAATAGGTACCAAATAATATTCTGTATAAAACGTATCCTTCTTATTTTCAGAGCATTACAGCACCTATCTTTACCTTTACATCAATACCCTTTTCTGCGGGTATTTTTACCTGTTCCCCAACTAAATCACGAATATTATTGCGAAAAATGTGATGGAAGAATATTCTGACAAAGCGCTTTTACAGCAATTTGAAGTTGAGGCCACCCGGCCCCACGCCTTCAACTTAATAGTCAAGAAATATCAAGAAAGACTTTACTGGCATATTCGCAGAATGGTTGTGGATCATGACGATGCCAACGACGTATTACAAAATGCGTGGATAAAAGTATGGAATGGGCTGGCCAAGTTTCGCTCAGAAGCTGGATTATATACCTGGATGTACCGCATTGCCACCAATGAGAGCCTTACTTTCCTCAATAAAAAGAAAAAGAAGTTTCTCATTCCTCTGGCAGATATAGAAAACCAGCTATCTCAATCAATGGAAGGAGACGTCTATTTCTCGGGTGATGCCATACAGCTAAAGCTTCAGAAAGCCATATTGTCTTTACCTGAGAAGCAGCGTACGGTTTTCAATATGCGATATAATGATGAAATGAAGTATAAAGAGATGTCTGAAGTTTTGGGGACTTCTGTTGGTGCGCTGAAGGCCTCATACCACCATGCAGTAAAGAAAATAGAGAATTTTATATCTGGTGATTAAACCTTTTTATCCAAAAACAATCCAACTAGCAAATGAATACAAACAAAGAAAATAGCGACGAAATAAGAAAAGAACTCGAGGGAATTGCCCCCAGGCTATCAAAAATTGAGAAGGTCAATCCATTTGAGGTTCCCGACGGATATTTTGATAATCTGCCCAGATTGGTTTCAGATAGGATTAATGAGGCCTCAACAGCTCACAGAGCAGCTGTGCGCACACTAACCTTTAGATGGACTGCTGTAGCGGCTTCAATAACGCTTATTGCAGCGTTCGCCTACATTTTCAATAATACTGCTCACCTGGATGACAACATGGATTTGGCGCAATTGGACATAGAAGAAATTGCGGATGCATTGGTAGATGAAGGGGCCTTTACGGTAGAGGAGGAAGACCTGATAGAGCTGTTGATAATGGTAGAGGAAGGAAAACAATCCGCAACAGAAGAAAAAGAATCTGACACAAACGAAATTATTGAATACCTAATCGATAGCGATATTGACCTAACCACTATTATTGACGAATTAGAATCTTAAAATTATTTATTATGAAAGTAACGAGTACAATTGCCAGCACCTTTTTAATAACCCTGATTTCATTGACAGCTATTGCGCAACCGGAAAACAAGCCGGGTGAAAGACGCGGGAATATTGAATCGCAAAAAATAGCGTTCATCACTTCTAAGCTGGATCTAACACCTGAAGAGGCTCAGCAATTTTGGCCTGTGTACAATCAATGCCAGAAACGGCAAAAGGAAATTCGCGAACGAAACAAACCTAAGTCAGGTGATGGAAAACGGCCTAACATTGATGAGATGTCAGACAAGGAGGTTGAAAATTTGATTAACAGACAGATTACCACAAAGCAGCAGGAATTGGATATTCAAAAAAATTGCCTGGAACAGTACAAAAAGGTGCTGCCCATTAAAAAGGTGGCCAAACTATTTCAAACAGAAAGGCAATTTAAAAGAAAGCTGCTTAATCAAATCAGAAGCGAGCGTGCAGACTATCCTCAGCGGGAAAAACGCAAATCCAAGAATTTCTAACCATCAATTTTATTATCAGGCCTGGCCCAGCGCATCAATTGCCTGGGCTAATTTCCTGTCCTTCTCTGTTACCGTATTTCCCTCGCTGTGCGTGCTCAATGAAATATCGACCTTATTGTAAACGTTGCTCCAGGAGGGATGATGGTCCATCTTTTCCGCCAATAATGCAACTTTACTCATAAATGCAAAGGCTTCGATAAAATTGGAGAATTCAAATGTTCTCGTTAACTGGTTGTTCTCTTCTTTCCACATGGTTGATTGGTTGATTGGTTGATTGGTTGATTGGTTGATTGGTTGATTGGTTGATTGGTTGATTGGTTGATTGGTTGATGCGCTCTAAACCTTAATTCCAATTACCAGCATGTCATCCACCTGGGGGTTATCTCCCCTCCATTCTTCAATGCTTTCGCGTAGGATATTTTCCTGTTCTGACATTTTCTTATCCTGAATACTTAGCAGTAGCTCTTTAAATCTATCTCTCATAAACTTATTCCCTTTATCTCCTCCAAACTGATCACAATAACCGTCTGTAAAAAGATAAAATGTATCACCCTTTTTCAGTTTTCTTCTTTCCATTTTCAATGATCCAGTGGCATTGCCGGTCTTTTTGGAGTAAAGCTCAGATGCCTTACCGGTTTTATTGAGCGTTAAGCCGATTGGGAACTTGTTGCCATCAATCAATTCGTCTTTTCCCTCACTGATTAAAATGAGAGGTCTGCCCGCACCGGCAAACTCCAGGTATCCTTTCTCTATATCTATGGTACAAATTGCCATGTCCATGGCTCCGGCATACTCTGGCGTTCCTTCGGCAGATTTCAAGGTATTCATGATCCCTTTGTGCATTTCAGAGAGTATCACAGAAGGGTCGTAGATACCTTTATTGTTGATTATTTCACGCAAGAGCTCATTTCCAACCAGTGACATAAATGCACCGGCTACACCATGGCCTGTACAGTCTACCGCTGTCACGACGATTTTTCCATTTAATCTGGAGAACCAATAAAAATCACCACTGACAATGTCCTTCGGTTTAAAAAATATGAATGAGTCTTTGAACATGACACTTAGGTCGCTTTTGTTCTGTAGGATTGCATCCAATATTCTTTTAGAATATCTGATACTCGCCGTCAGCTGCATATTGATCCGGTTGATCTCCTGCTCAGCTTTCCTTCTTTCTGTCACATCCCGCACCGTGTATAAGAGAGCAGGCTGACTCTGGTAAATTATTTCATCTGATTGCATTTCCACGTGTAGTTTCTTAGCATCTTTCGTCAAATGCGTGTATATCATCAGCTGATCTGCGGTCTCAACTCTGAGTTCCATCTTTACTTGTTCAATTTGATTCTCTGGATGAAGGTCAAAAAGTGTCATTGATCTTAACTGCTCCTTGGTATACCCATATATTTTAAGGGCTGTTGCATTACAATCCAGAATTCTATAATTGTTCTTCTCAAAGACAAAAATGCTATCTCCTACCCGTTCAAAAAGGGTTCGGTACTGAGTTTCACTCGCTTGCAATGCGTTGGTTTTTAATTGAACCTGCTCCTTTAGCATGTCTGCAGTTTTTTTAAGGCTTTTTACACGAATCCTGACAAGTCCGTAAACCAGTGCGACAAAGGAAAAAATCACCAGAATATAGAACCAAATGGATTTCCAAAAAGGAGGCAGGATTGCAAAACTAAATGTAACAGGCTCTTCATTCCAAACACCATCTGCATTTGATGCGATCAATTCAAATGTATAGCTGCCGGGAGCCAATCCAGCAAATACGGCTAAATTCTCACCAGATGGATTAGACCAGTGCTCATGATGGCCCAGCAGCCGATATTTGTACCGCACATTCTCAGGAATTATATGACTAACGCCTATGAAATTAAATGACAAATGATTTTGATCATAATGCAGCTCAGTATCCGCAATTAGTGGTATAGCCTCCGCAAACTGCTTCAGGCTAAGAAGCTGAACAACAGGTGCCCGGGTATTGATCTTATCTTCCTTGGGTATATATTTTATCGCACCTCTAATGGTGCCAAACCAGAGGTTTCCATTAACATCCTTGCAAACGGCATTGGTATTTGTTTCATTTCCGGTAAATCCCTCAGAAAACCCATAGTGCCTGAACAATGCATCTCCTCGAGACTTGAATTCGTTTTGTGTAGCATCAAATTTCTGAGCGGTACCGAAATACTGCTTCATGTCTAGTTTATCAATACCCACATTGGTCCCCACCCATAGGTTTTGATCGTTATCGAATAACAACAGATAAACCCGGCTTGAGCTCAGCCCTTCTTTTACGGAATAGTTTTCAAATTTTTTCCCCACTCTATCGGGGCTGTAATTTGAAATGCCGCCTCCTGTTCCGATCCACAATCCGCCATTTTTATCTTCTGCGATTGTCTTAACATCGTTATGAATTAGGCCTTGACGCGTTGTAATGTTCACAAATTTGGAAACGCCACCTTTAGAATCACTTATTAATGCCTTGACTACTCCTCTGCCAGTTGCAAACCATAAGTCTCCGTGCTTGTCTTCATATATCTTATAGGTATCAAAATTCTTTAGTGTCTCCTGGTCAATTACAGTTTCACTAATTATCCTTCCGGCATCATTAATATCCAGTATTGCAACCTTCCCGCCAATGTATGCTATCCAAAAGTTTCCATGGCTATCCTGAAACATTAACCTAACCCTGTTTTGTGACAAACCATTTTGGTTATTGAAACTGGTAAAGTTCAATGTTGGCTGACTCACCCCATCCTGGGCAAAGGCCGGAATTGGCATATCCAGCCTCGATAATCCTTCTTCTGTACAAAACCAAAGGTCACCTGATCGTTCAGTAAATATTGAGTACACTCTTTCGCCAATGAGTCCCTGTTCCTTACTGTAACTTTGTAATACCGGTTTATCACCGTATTCTGTAACGTCTTTCCCCTTTACAATCCTCGTTACGCCACCCAGGTTGCCTCCGATCCATATATTTGCGCTTTTATCTTCCGTAACACACCATACAAAATTATCGACCAGGCCAATTTCCTTCGAATAAATCTCAAAGCGGCGATTGTTGATCTTACAAGCACCCATGCCATAAGTGCCAAACCATAAATTACCTTCAAAATCCTCCAGCAATGACATCAAGTTATTGTCGCACAACCCATCGCTGATCGTCAATCTGGAGAACTTATGTGAGGTAGCACCGTATTTTACCGCGCCAACACCACCCCAGCAAGCGAACCAGATATTCTCTTCCTCATCTTGTATGATTGAATAGACAATATTGAGTGTAGTACCATTAATCTCATCAAAGAAATCAAACTCAACATCCTCTGTCAACTCGAGCTGCTTTGCACCTAATCGGGCAATCCCTTCACCGGTTCCCATCCATAGATTACCTTCTTTATCTTCCAGGATTGACCAAATAAAGTCATCTTTCAGCCCATCCTTTACACTGAAATATGAATATTTCTCACCTTCTGGTTTCGAGGCATCGTACCTTGTAAGGCCGTTTTCGGTTCCAATCCAAAATATACCTCGGCTATCTTGAAGCAGAGATCTTACCACATTGTGGCTTAATCCCAACTTAGAGTTAATGAACATGCTCTCAGTTTCAGTAACCTCTTTGCCAACTAGTTTGCTCAATCCCTCATTGGTTCCGAACCACATCACCCCATCATTATCTTCTAAGCCGGTCCAAACATTATTGCCGGCCAGACCATCCTCTTCTGTGTAATTGGTAAATAGCTGACTAGAAGTATCTGCACGGCTTAGGATTGCTACTGGTATGAATGAGATTCCACCATCAGTGCAAAACCATAAATTATCAGACTTATCCTTGATAATTTTGTTTACCTGATTATTTACCAGTCCATTTTGGGCCGTATAGTTCTCAAATGTGAGCCCATTAAATTTGGAGACTCCTCCCCCGTATGTACCAAACCAAATATTTCCAAACTTATCCTGGCACATTGAACTTATCTGTGATTGTGCTAAGCCATGCTCAATAGAGTAATTATTGAAGTGTAGCAATTGGGCATGGGAGGAAGAGTCCAATAGGATTAAGCTCAGCAGCCAACCCAAAAGGATGAATCTACTGCAATATTGATGGCATCTCCTGTTTATCATTTGTATTCAACAAAATGAATGATTTCCAGATGTGTTCACTCAAGAATGACCCAGAACGTGTTTCTACGTGAAATATGTGATTTTGTTATGATAATCTACTCTGGGGAGATTTACCCGTTGAAGGTGGACAGTTTTCCACACGGCCTCATTCTCGACATTAGAGGTAAGAAGCTTAGGTAATTAGCTATAATCGGCTTAAAATGCGCTGTACTCAAACGGTACTTCTACGATTTCAGAAAATTCCTCTCCAGCTTCCTTGATGTCCCAATCTCCCTCTTTATAATACCATTCTATGGTTATTTCATGTCCTTTCTCTTTGGCTTCCGCAAGCTTTAGGAACATATCGAGAAACGGCTTATAAGAAGATGAATTGAAGTAATCTAACTTGAAAACAAATTTAGTCTGCTTATTGGGGTGCTGAATATAATTGCTTAGCCACTCGAGTATTGGAATATAGAATTCGGCAGTATCTTCCGGGTAGGATCGCCCGGATATTTCAAAGTGTCCATTCTCAGGATCTAGTGTAATACTAGGCGTATCGTAAGTACCTTTCAGCTTTA
>DTRI01000017.1:0-8746 GCA_012966015.1 Flavobacteriales bacterium
TATCACGAAAAGTAATTTATGTCAGGGAAAAACGACAAAATGTTTTTGCAATCGTAAAGAAAGAATGTGGGAAGCGGTATGACCGCTAGGAAGCCGGCTGAGAAGTCTTTTTCTTCTTTTTATCCCTTCCACCAATGGTATAAGTAAGCCCCAGCAAAAAACCAGCAGCGGCAGAATGTGTCTCCTTGTAATCACCTTCATAATTGTATCTGGTGTCAAGGGTTTGATTCAAAACGCCAACGTCCGATAAGTCATTGCCATAACTATCAACACCTTCAATATCGGTAATGCTTCCCCAAAATCTGAGAGCCGTAGTTAGTGCCAGCCCGGCTCCCAGCTCTATATCTATTCCAATGCCAATTATTCCGTCTATTGAGTTTTTTGCAAAGTGTTGAGTCACATAATAATTGGTGTCTACAGACCCTAGCTTATAGCGGTACCTGGCTTGCTGTACTGCGCTGAATTGAACGCCAATTTCAAAATACGCACCGGTCTCTGATTTTAGTTTAATCATTAGAGGGATATCGACTTTAGAAATCGTGGTACGCGCTTCGTATTCGGTATCATCTCCGGTATAACCCTGACGATGATTAGAGTAGAAAAAGTTCATCTCTACACCTAGCTTCTTATTAAAAAATATAGCCCCGCTCAGGCCATAAGATTCACCAAAGGCTGGTACGTAGGTCTGTTTTCCTTGTGGTGCATTTGATACATTGGCATTGAACAACCATGTCGATGCAAATAAGCCTTTAGCGCCGATTACCAAACTTTGAGCATGGCTGTTCACCGTTGTGGCGCTAATTAAAAGTGCTAGTAAAAGAAGTTTTTTCATGGGTTAAATTTAATTAATTAAAAAATATAAATGCCCTGCGTCCACTGCAAGGGGACCTGGCCAGATACCCCAGATCATAGTTTAATTCCAGCACAAACATGGCGCTGATCGGTGTGGTAGTCACATAGCTCTCCTTAAAATTAGCTGCATAATCCCGGTAAGTTCCCTGATCTGCTTCCCCGCCATGAAGTACATCCGCAAAGCTATAGCTGAACCTCAATGATAAGGACAATCCCAGGTTATCCCATCCCATCATGTAGCCACCAAAACTCAAGATAGCCGACCAATAGTCTGGTGAAAACCGATAACCGGCATCCTCCTTTATGCCCTGTTTGTTGGTTTCCGTGATCACTGAATTATTAGTGTAAGAGGCGCCTGCTTCAAAGAAGCTTCCATTGTTCTTGTTAAATCGCAGCAAAAGCGGTAGCTGGAACTGTGTCATTCCAATTCGTTTGTTCCAATCCCCATCTGCTTCTTTAATGGTGTATTTCTGGTTAAACACTCCTATCATACCCTCAGCAACCACCTGAAAAGTTTCCGTGAAGTTGAATCCTAGCTTGCCACCAAAATTACCACCTCCAGAGACTTTGTGAACGTAATCTTCATCAGCAAAGACATTGGTATTGAGTAGCCAGGTAGTTCCTGCGCCTCCTTTTATGGCAACATCGATGTACATCTGGGAAAATGCGAACGGTGAGGAAAGAATCAATAGCGTAGCAATAATAAATCTCATATCTTTGCCGTTCTTTTTCGGTCGATACAAAAATATAATTTTTAAAGAAAAAATTCATACCCCTATTTGATGAAGTTACTTGAAGGAAAAATTGCAGTAGTTACGGGCGCTTCAAGAGGCATAGGCAAGGGAATTGCTCATAAGCTCGCCGAGCATGGAGCAGATGTGTGCTTTACTTATGTTTCATCCGAAGACAAAGCAAATGCCCTTCATAAGGAGCTGGAAGGTTACGGCGTTAAAATAAAAGCGTATAAATCGGATGCTTCAAGCCTGGAGGCAGCGGACGAGCTGATTAATTCCGTAATAGAAGAATTTGGAACCATTGACATATTGGTAAACAATGCCGGAATTACGAGGGATGGTTTATTAATGAGAATGAGTGAGGAGAATTTTGATGATGTTATAGAGACCAATCTGAAATCTGTATTCAATACTACTAAAGCCATTCAAAAGACGTTCTTGAAACAACGATCGGGATCCATTATAAATATAACATCTGTTGTGGGCATAAAGGGAAATGCCGGGCAGTCGAATTATGCAGCGTCTAAAGCGGGCGTAATTGGTTTTACGAAGTCAATTGCCCTGGAACTAGGATCTAGAAACATACGATGCAATGCAGTAGCACCTGGGTTTATCTTCACCGAAATGACGGAAGAATTAGATGAGAAGGTAATAAAAGAGTGGAACGATGGAGTCCCATTGAGGCGCAGTGGAACTACAGAGGATGTGGCAAATTTGGTGTTGTTTTTGGCATCAGACTTATCTACTTATATAACTGGCCAGGTTATCAATGTCGATGGGGGAATGCTCACCTAATTTAATTTGATGTCATAGATTATGGCCTTCATTACCGAATATCCTATTTGGTTTATTTTTTTGTGCTTTCTTCTGGGGTTGCTCTGCTCATTTATACTTTATTGGCGAGACAGCCATATTGCTCAACTGAAGAAATGGCTACAATGGTCTCTGGCTACAATACGCTTTCTATTTGTTTCCTTCCTGGCTTTTTTGCTGCTGGGCCCCATGCTAAAAACGATCTCCAGCCAGGTCGAAAAGCCAATAATAATAGTTGCTCAGGATAATTCCGCTTCCATCCTTATCGGTAAAGACTCAGCTTACATAGAAGGTGAATTCAAGCCGCAGATGGAGGAGCTGATAGCTGAGCTGAGATCAGATTATGATGTCAATACCTATTCATTCGGAGAAGGGGTTGGCGAGGGATTGGGCTTTACTTTCGATGAGAAACAAACGGATATATCCTTGCTATTTAAGGATTTATATAACATTTACAGCAATAGAAATGTGGGAGCGATCATTGTCGCTTCGGACGGCATATTTAATAAAGGTGTAAATCCCAAATACTCAGTTGATCTGAAAAGACTAAAGACCCCCCTGTACGTAATAGCGATGGGAGATACCAGTGTCAAACGAGATCTGGCAATTTCGGGTGTTAGATATAATAGGCTGGCGTATCTGGGAAATACTTTTCCCGTTGAAATAGATATCGTGGCCAGGCAATGTGCAGGCGAAAATTCAAAAGTGTTTATCGCCAAGGATGGAAAGGAGATTTATAGTCAGAAAATCGCCTTTGATCAGAGCTCGTCCTTTCTTCAGGTAGCAATTCAAATTGAGGCAGAGGAGGAGGGAATTCAGCATTACGCCATCTCATTGGAGCCCCTGGAAGATGAGATTACCATCACTAATAATCGTTGGGACATATATATTGATGTGTTGGATAGCAGGCAGAAGATATTGATATTGGCCAACTCACCACATCCAGACCTCGCTTCTCTAACTCAGGCAATTGTAGCCAACGATAATTATCAGGTTGAAGAGAAACTGGTAAGTGAGTACAACAAGTCTGTTCTGAGAAATACCAAAGAATTTGAGCAGTACAACCTCATCATTCTTCATCAGCTGCCTTCGCATAAATATCCGCTCAAAGAATTTTTCGGTGCTATTGAGAGCACATCGCTGCCTCTGCTAACCATTATCGGTAGCCAAACTAATTTGAAAAGTTTTAACAGTAGAAAAACCTGTGTCAGCATTACTGGGGCCCCTTCAAAATTCAATGAGGTTACACCAGAACTAATTGATGAATTCGCGCTGTTTCAGCTAGAGCAGGAACACCTGGCAACGATAAAGAAAATGCCTCCCCTGTTGGCACCCTTTGGTACCTATAAAGCTGATGTTGGAACAAGCGCTTTCTTCAATCAGAAAATAGGCGTCGTTGTAACGCAAAAACCACTGATAATTTTTAATGGAAGAGGTGAAGCTAAGTCAGCGGTCATTACGGGAGAAGGACTTTGGCGGTGGCAGCTGCATGATGCAAAAATGAATGGGAATCACGAGATATACAACAACCTGATCTCGAAGATTGTTCAATACCTTTCAGTAAGAGTGAACAAGTCTAAATTCAGAATAATTTCTAAGAATAACTTTATCGAGAATGAACCATTGAGCTTTGAAGCGGAGGTATACAACGAGAGCTATGATCTGATAAATGACGGTGAGGTGAGCATGACAATTACAGATGAAGGCGGAAATAAATTTCCCTATGCCTTTAGCAAGAGCAAGAATTCTTTCAGGTTAGATGCCGGGATTTTCCCCGTGGGAGAATATGAATATGAGGCGACCACGCGCGTGGGTGATAAAGTTTATAACGCGGGTGGAGAGCTGAGTGTTAGCCCTATTTTGGTTGAATCAATAAGTTCAATAGCCAACCACAAGTTATTGGCAAGCCTGGCTTCGGAACATGATGGGGAGATGGTGCTGAATAGCGAATTAAAGACCGTGGTGGAAAAGATAAAAGCCAGAACAGATATAGCTTCAGTTTCCTATTCTTCTATGCACTTGCGTGAAATGATCAACCTTAAATGGATATTCTATATTGTGCTTACTTTTATTTCGTTGGAATGGTTTCTAAGAAAGAGAAATGGCACTTATTAATTTCAGGATCAGAAGGATGAAATCACACATAGTGATGAAGTAACGTTAGGTTGGAAATTGCTGCTTTTTCAGGTCAATTGGAAATTACGTTAATTCGCGTAATTAATAACTTTGGGTTGCTTACAACCGTAAATTATATATACCTGCCTTCGGCCTCTGGTATTTTACACATATCATCATGAACCCAGAAACTATTTGGATTGTTATTGTCTCCATTTTACTCTTTAACTACGGATTGGAGAGATTGCTGAGTTATTTAAATCAAAGTAGGATGAGCAGTGACTTGCCTGAGGAGCTGCAAGGGATTTATGAACTCGAAGAGTATAAAAAGTCGCAGGAATACGACAAGGCCAACAGCAGCTTTGGGTTTATCACTTCTACATTTTCAATACTCCTAATGCTGGCAATGCTTTACTTCGATGGATTTGCTCTTCTCGATGGGTTTATTCGGGATTATACAACGCATCCTATATTGATGGCGATGATGTTCTTCGGATTGCTAATGATCGCTTCAGATATACTGGGTTTGCCATTTTCAATTTACAGTACGTTTGTCATTGAGGAACGATTCGGATTTAACAGAACAACCGCCCAGACCTTTGTGCTCGATAAATTGAAGGGCTATATAATTGGAGGGCTGCTTGGTGGAGGATTACTGGCTCTGTTCATCTGGTTTTATGAATCAGCGGAAAACTTATTTTGGGTGTATGCCTGGATTGCTTTCAGCGGATTTATGATTTTAATGACAACTTTCTACGCTTCGGTAATCGTACCCATTTTCAATAAGCTCACTCCTTTAGAAGAAGGTGAATTACGAAGTGCCATCGAAGAATATTGCGTGAAAGTGAATTTTAAACTCGATAATTTGTTCGTGATGGATGGCTCTAAGCGATCCGCAAAGGCCAATGCTTTTTTCAGTGGTTTGGGTTCAAAGAAGAAGATCGTACTGTTCGATACGCTAATAAAGAACCATACCAACGAGGAGCTCGTTGCGGTCCTCGCACATGAGGCAGGTCATTATAAGAAGAAGCACACCCAGGGGGGGGTGATCCTTTCCGTTCTTCAAACGGGACTGATGTTATACATTTTATCCTTAGTAATAGATAGCCCGCTACTAGCTCAGGCCCTGGGTTCAGAGATTCAGAGCTTTCATTTGGGAATATTGGTATTCGGCTTGTTGTACAGTCCGCTCTCTATGATAATGGGCATTGGCATGAACATGCTGTCCAGAAAAAATGAATACGAAGCGGATGCATATGCCAGGGAGACCTATAGCTCCGAGGCCTTGCAGAGTGCATTGAAGAAACTCTCGGTCGACAATCTGAGTAATTTGCTTCCACATCCGGCCTATGTATTTTTTCACTATTCCCATCCCACCTTGCTCCAGAGGTTGAGCGCACTAAAAAAAGACTGATATATGTTGTTGCAAGGGGTTAATAATTGATTACTTTTGCCTCCCCAATTAAAATGCGTAACAAATAAAAATCTATTACAATGAATCAGCAACCACAATTTGACATTAAAAAACTTAAGCCATTAATTTTTATAATTTTTGGTGTATTCCTTCTCCTATCCATAGGGAAATTCTGGATCACCATTCAACCAGGAGAGAGAGGAGTAATCTTTAGAAAATTCTCAACAGGATTAGATAAAGGAAACATTTATACTCCAGGCTTCACCATTATTGCACCCTGGAACGAGATGTATGTCTACGAAGTAAAAGAGCAAAAGGAAGAAGAGTCCATGGACGTGCTTGATAAGAACGGATTATCTATTCGCCTTGATGTTACAGTAAGATTTCATCCAATATATGATCGGATCGGTCACTTGCACGAGGAGTTCGGTGCCACTTACGTGAGCAGACTGGTGGGCCCTGAGGTTAGGTCTGCGGTAAGAAAGGTGATGGGAAGGTATGAAGCTGAAGAAATTTATTCTACCAAGAGAAGCGAGGTGGAAAACGCCATTGTCGAAGAGACAGCGCTCGTTCTTCAGGCTAATAATGTAACTATGAAGACGTTACTTATCAGATCTATTACGCTGCCGGATAAGATCAGGATGGCCATTGATGATAAGTTGAAGCAAGAACAGGAGGCTGCAGCGTACAAGTACAGGTTGGAGAAGGAAGAGAGTGAGGCGAAGAGGAAGATCATAGCGGCGCAAGGTGAAGCGGAAGCAAACCGAATTGTCAACAGCAGTTTGACTCCAAACTTGCTCAAGATGCGCGGCATTGAAGCTACGCTTAAGCTTGCGGAGTCGCCCAACGCTAAAGTAGTCGTTGTTGGAGGAGGCAAAGAGGGACTTCCACTCATTCTAGGCAATAACTAAATTCATCATCTTGTTATCGTCATTGCGAGCCTGCCTGCGGTAGGCAGGCGAAAGCGAAGTAATCTCTACTTAAAATCCAGTTAGAGATTGCTTCTTTCGCATAGCCATATGGCTATTAGCTCCCTCGCAATGGCGCATTTATTTGATTTCGCAGATTTTCACCTGTATAGAGATGAAACGAGCAGTTATAATACTAACTATTGTTTGCACTTCCTTTTTGCTTGTATATCTCCTAAGGGATTCCTTCATGCTAATGGCTGGAAACTACCTGATTGTGGAGAATCCAATAGAAGAGGCTGACGCTATATTCTTGCTCGGCGGAGGGCCATTTGACCGGGGAAGTGAAGCCGGTAAGCTCTACAAAGCAGGCTATGCTGAGAAAATAATTTGTACCGGTGGACAAGTGTCTAATTTGTTGAAGTCTTTGAACTTACAACATACGGAGGCCGAAGTGGCCCGGATCAATCTTTTTAAGAACAATGCAGTTCCCAGAAGAAATATTGTCGCCTTGTCGGAAGCAACAAGCACCAGAGAAGAGGCGGACGTTATTCTGCGCTACTGTTTAGAGGAAGGATTCGAGAAGGTGATAATCCTGTCATCTAAGTTTCACACCAGAAGGGTGAATAATGTATTCAGGTCTTTGTTAGAAGATGCTGGAATACAAGTATTGATCAGGGGTGCACCCAGCTCCCTGTATGACGAGAGCCTTTGGTGGGAGAGTGAAACCGGACTCATAATGGTCAATAATGAATACGTGAAGCTGGGATACTATTTTTTGAAGTACTGAATATGTTTTGCCCCGTTTGCCGAAAGGATACCAGAAAAGATGACCAGATCATTTGTTCCGACTGCAAGGCGAATAATCCCTATAACCTACTGGGTGGATATTCTACCACCAAAAGCATTTCAGAGGAGCTGAAGAAGATCGGGCCCTATGAAGAACAAATTAAACAGCAAAAAAAGCAATTTAAAATTGCGTTGACCGTCATGGCTATTTTATCAATTGGTCTAATACTGAGCTTGTTGTTCAGCGGTCAACAGAAATCTCCAATTGAAGCAAGCTCCAGTGGCTCCACCCAAAAGTTGGAGCAGAGAATCATGGAGCTGGAAGGGCAGTTAGTTGAAAAGGAACAGGAATTGGCGGAAGCTGCGGACAGTAAAGCTGAACTAAACGCCACGCTGAATACGTCATTGCGAGCGGACGCGAAGCAATCACTAAGTAATTTGGAGCATGAAGTCGCTAAAAACAATGCTGAATTAAAATCGCTTGAGCTATCAAATTCAGCAAAGGATCAGGAGATTGTATCATTGAAAGCACAGGTTAAGGAACTAAACTCGCGACACATGGCCAGTGACACAGTGCCCACTAACCTCAGCGCGCAAGTACACGTGGTTTCATCTGGTGAGAGCCTGTCTTCCATCGCCTTGAAATACTACAAGAGCGAAAATAAAATTAGCGTAATCCTGGAGGACAATGATATTTCAGATGCCGATAAGATTTATGTTGGGCAGAAACTGAAGATCAGAAAGTAGGCCTATTTTTTCTTTTTGGCTAATTTCTCCATGGCAAAGAGCTCATCTCTTAAACGGGCCGCCTCAATAAAATCCAGCTCTTTAGCCGCCTTTTCCATGCTCTTGCGGGTTTTCATAATGGACTTGGCCATCTGCTCTGCACTCATATAGTTCATTACCGGATCTGCTGCAATGTTGAGCTCATCACTTTCTACATAAGCCCTCGCTTCTGCGCCGTCAGTGTCAACTACAGAACTTTGGGCCAGAATACTGTGATGAGATTTTACAATTTGGGTGGGTGTGATGTTGTGATCCTGGTTGTACAACAATTGTTTCTCTCTTCTCCTTGTGGTCTCCTCAATGGTCTTTCTCATGGAGTCAGTCATCTTATCTGC
>DTRI01000017.1:8761-19020 GCA_012966015.1 Flavobacteriales bacterium
ACGGCCTGCCGTTTGTGTAAGCGCTCTTTCTGATCTGAGAAAACCCTCCTTATCCGCATCTAAAATACAAACCAGGGATACCTCAGGCAGGTCAAGGCCTTCTCTGAGAAGGTTGATGCCTATCAATACATCGAACTTACCCAGCCTGAGATCTCTCAAGATCTCAACGCGTTCCAGTGTGTCGATGTCTGCGTGAATATAGCGGCAATTGACATTGAGATTGAACATGTACTTCGCCAGCTCTTCAGCCATTCGCTTGGTGAGCGTGGTCACCAATACCCTTTGCTTCTTCTTGATTCTCTGATCTATCTCGTCCAGCAGATCATCTATCTGATTTAAGCTGGGGCGAACTTCTATTTCCGGGTCCAACAGCCCCGTAGGACGTATCAGCTGTTCTACAATCACACCGCCGCTTTTTTCAAGCTCAAACTCCGCAGGCGTTGCAGTAACGTACACCGTTTGTTGCGTGATCTCTTCGAATTCATTGAAGTGAAGTGGGCGATTGTCGAGTGCTGCCGGGAGCCTGAAACCGTAATCCACCAGGTTTTGCTTTCTGGATCTGTCGCCGCCGTGCATGCCCCGGATCTGCGGAAGGGTAACATGGCTCTCATCTATTATTGTAAGAAAATCCTTTGGAAAATAATCCAGCAGACAAAAAGGCCGGTCGCCTGCGCTTCTGCCATCGAAGTACCTTGAATAATTCTCTATTCCTGAGCAATAACCAAGCTCCTTCATCATTTCTATATCAAAGGTGGTGCGTTCTTTCAAGCGTTTCGCCTCCTCATGGAGTTCAATTTCGCTCAGGTGGTCTACCCTAATATCCAGATCTATCTTAATCTGTTCAATGGCACTTTCTATCTTTGCTTTGGAAGTCACAAATAGAGTAGCCGGAAAAACAGACACTTCTTCAAAGTCCGCAATCTTCTCACCTGTATCTGGGTAAAACGAGTAAATCTCCTCAATTTCATCACCGAAGAAGATAAAGCGAAATGCAAAGTCGCTATAGGCAATGTTCACGTCAACTGTATCGCCCCGTACCCTGAAATTCCCCCTGCCAAATTCGGTGTCTGTTCGAGAGTAGAGTCCATGTACCAGGAGCAGCAGGAACTTATTTCTCGATATCTTTTCTCCTTTGGTGATGTTTATAACGCTGTCGTGAAAATCCTCGGGGTTTCCGATTCCATAGATACAGGATACCGAAGATATTACAATAACATCCCGCCTTCCCGAAAGAAGAGATGAGGTAGTTGAAAGCCTTAGCTTTTCAATTTCATCGTTGATGCTGAGGTCCTTTTCTATGTAGGTATTGGTCACTGGCAGATATGCTTCCGGCTGGAAGTAGTCGTAATACGAAACAAAATATTCGACAGCATTGTCGGGAAAGAACTGTTTGAACTCTCCGTAAAGCTGGGCCGCCAGCGTTTTATTATGACTCAATACCAGGGTGGGCCGCTGCACCTGATCGATTACATTGGCAACGGTAAATGTCTTTCCAGAGCCGGTTACACCCAATAGTGTTTGGAACATATCACCACGGTTCAGGCCCTCCACCAGCTGTTTTATGGCTTGTGGCTGATCGCCGGTTGGCGTGTACTCAGATGTGAGTTTAAAATCCATTGCTTATTCAAAAACGGGACGCTGCCTACCGGCAGGCAGGCTGCAAAATTACCCATAGGATTTGAATTGGCAGTGGGTTTTCATAATTTTACTATTGTTCACCAATGGTTCCAGGGTTTCTGAGTATGAAAATCTTTGCATTTGTAGTTCTGTTACTATCAACTTTTTTAATGGGCTATGCTCAGGATCATGCGCAGGAAGTTGTTGAAAAATTTGAATATAAACTGGTTACCCAGCTCGACATAAGAACAGAGACCTTCAAGGCGGATACGGGTTGGGGCTACGATATATATCTTAACCAGGAGAAATACATTCACCAGGACATTATTCCCTCGGTCCCACAACATGTTGGTTTTCAATCAGAGGCAGATGCAAAGAAAACGGCTGACTTTGTGGTTGGCAAGATCAGACGGAACATCATCCCACCGTCGGTAACACCACAGGAATTGGATAGTTTGGGGGTTTATGAGTTGAAAGAGGAGTAATATCGTCCAAAATGCATCAAAAAATTTGTGATTCCTCTTTTGTCGCCATCATATTGGTGTTCATGTTGCTCCTTCCCACCTCCTGCAGAAAAACCAGGGCTCGGAGTGAAGCAGCCATCAAAGAGCTCAAAGATGGAGCGGTGCTCGTTCGCCTGCACACTTCTGAGTTGCAGATCAAAATACTAAAAGAAGCAGATAAAATTATTGCAGCCAAAAGGGTGGAGAAGGACCTTGAGGCACGCAATATTGAAATAATGGCCGCATTCAGGGATGAATTCAAATTTTGTCCTGTCTACTTTTTCTTTAGTAATCACAGCGAGCGGATTCGACAAAACAAAATTGACAGCGTCTTTGTGAATAATCGCCTGAAGATCGATTATAACATTAAACCAGCAACAGAAAATGTATTGATCCTGGATGTGGGATTCATATATTTTCAAGCTTTCAGCAGTTCTACGGAGGGAATCATTGTGATGGACAAGCAGTTTAATCCCCTGGAAAGGCCTTTCCCGTATTACGTGAGAAGATCGAAGCCCATTCCGGTGTTGAGTAAAAGAATGGCGGAAATGGTTGAGGAGTTAAATCATAAACTGGCCAAATATTATCGGAAGCTCAAATTATGAGCTCCAGATATCCCAGCTCTTTTCAGCCTGTATATTCAACATCTCCAATCCATTCTTGGTAGTGGCTCCTGCCGCCTTGCCCCTGCGCAGGAATTCGGTCTCCACAGGATTGTATATCAGATCATACAGCAAATGTGCGCTATTCAAATATTCATAAGGAATATTAGGAGCAGCGTCGGTATTGGGTTCCATTCCTACCGGGCTGCTATTGATAATTAAAGTATTAGCCCCCATCGTTTCCTCATTCAACTCATCATACCCAATGCTTCGGCCTCCTGTTGGGGTTCTGCTCACAACCTGATATTCTATACCCAATTTTTTCAATACAAATATGATGGCCCTCGCGGCCCCGCCGCTGCCGAGTATCAAGGCTGCACTGTGCTCAGCGCTGAGCATGGGAACCAGAGAATGCTCGAAGCCTTTTACATCCGTGTTATATCCTTTTAATGAAACCACTTTTTGATCATCCTCATCTCTGGAGACGACCACGGTATTTACGGCGCCTACATCATTTGCAACGCTGTCAACCTCGTCCAAAAAATTCATAATATCCTGCTTGTGAGGTATTGTCACGTTAAGGCCAACTAAATTGGGTTCATTGGCAATCAGCTCAGGTAGTTCGCTTACTTTGACCAATGGAAATTCTCTGTATTCAGCATCCCTTATCTTCTCCGAGATAAATTTTTCCTCAAAATAAGCCTTTGAAAAGGAGTGGGAGAGGGGGTTTCCTATGAGCCCGAATAGACGTGAAGTACTCAATGCATGTATTTTAAGCCGACAAAACCAGCGACCAATAAAATGGAAAAGACGATAGCGAGCACTTCAAAATTTTTATCTATAAATGGCTTGATCTGTTTTCCAAAGAAATAAAATAAGGCACTTACCAAAAAGAACCTGAAAGATCTTCCAATCAGGGAAGCCGACATAAATAACCAAAAAGGATATTCAAACAAGCCTGAAGCTATCGTAAAAACCTTAAAGGGAATTGGTGTGATGGCGGCAAGTAAAATACCTCCAAATCCATATTCCAGAAACCAGCCATCTATTTTATCCACTGCATTTTGACTGGGATCAAAAAAGTTTATCATGCTCATCCCCAAGTCGCTAAAGTACATGCCAATAGAATAACCCAGCACTGCGCCTGCCAAGGAACCGGCAGTACAGATAATGGCAAAACGAAATGCCCTTGAAGGGACGGAAAATCCCATGGCAATCAGTAATACATCTGGGGGAATAGGGAAAAAGGATGCCTCTATAAAGGCAAAGATGAATAGGGCGCGTTCGCCATTTGGTTTTTCTGAAAAGGACTCAACCCAGTCCTTGAGTTGTTTTAACCACTTGAATAATATAAAGTCCTTCAGCCTTGCCATGAATTAGAAGCCTTAATATTTTGTGAGGCTATTATCTACTTCGTCAGCGTATGCCAATATCCCACCTGCCAGGTTGTACAGGTTCTCATACCCATGTGCCGATTCTAGCTGCATAACTACTGCGGCAGATCGTTGTCCACTTCTACAGTGAAAGATTACAGGTTTATCTCTAGCTATTTTCTCTGTTTGGCTCACTACCGTAGACATAGGTATTGATTCTCCTCCTATAGAGCATATATCTATTTCGTAGGCTTCTCTCACATCAATTAATTGGAACTCCTCGTTGGCGTCCATCTTTGATTTGAGTTCTATAACACTAATCTCCTTCATGTGTTGTGTTTACTTGTTTGTTGTGGAATGTCTTGCAACTTCAGTGCGAACTAGCTGGTTAGCTTGACTATTTCTGTATCTTTCAGGAATAGGTCAAATGTATCACCTCGAAGTCCAAGCCTCAGGGTTTCAAGGGGGATAATCTCCACTGGTGCAATGTTTCCCAGATTAACATTGGGGCCTAAGAGGTGGATGAACCAAATCTGTTGCGCTTTCTGTGGTGCCTCCCAAAGAATTTTTTCAGCTGGAATTTTTGTTAGGATTTCCTCCACCAGGCCCATTCGCACTTCACCGGAAGCCCGGAATAATCCTACATTACCTCCCTCTCTCGCTTCTCCAATTACTTTCCACGCCCCGGCATCTAATTCTTTCTGCATCAGGCTGATCCATTTATAAGGAGGAATAATCTTCGCTGCATCTTTTGAGCCCACCTCAGACATAACAGTCAGCTGTTCTCCGAGCTTTGATATGAATTCACATTTTTTATCATGCGATAATATAATTGAACCATCTGAAACTTCGGCTAACTCCATATCATATTTGTCCAGCATTATTCGGTAATCATCAAACATCCCCTTTGCTATGAAGAGCTCAAACAAGGTGCCTCCAAATGAGGTCTTTATATTTGCTTCCTTGTACAGCTTTAGTTTTTCCTTCAGGTTAGGCGTTATGATTGAAGTTCCAAATCCCAATTTTACAATATCAATATATTCTCCACCTGCCGATAGCATGTCCTCTACCTCGCGCAAGCTCAATCCTTTGTCCATCACCATGGTGAGGCCGTTGTCTCGGGGCCTTGTAGTTCTTTCTGGTAATCCTGGTATATCGAAGTTCATTGCAGTAGAAATTTGAGAATGCGAAAATAAGTAGAAATATCTTAAAATTAGTCTCTGTAGAGAGCAATCAGGTCGGTAACAGTTTCTAATTCGCCGGCCTGAGGATAAAAAGAAAGAAGATTCTTGTGTTTGGGGTAGTCCAATTCAAGCCCATTAACCAAATGTGCACACGCTTTGTTTCTCTCCTTATTATCGAGATAGTAGGCTGCTATTCGATATTCCAGTTCAGCATTAGACCAAATATTTCCCATCCCTTCAAGCATTAGCTCGATGGCTCTTTCCGTACTGCCTTTGTTGAAGTAGAATTCTGAGTAATCAAGCCAGATATGCTTATTCTGTGGGTCGAGGCTGATCGCTTCATGGTAAGCATGTTCTGCTTCATAATTGTATTGTAGTTTCTGCAAGTAGTTGCCATAAATATGCCAATATTCAGAATTTTCAGGCTCCAGATCTATAGCCTTTTCCAGAAACTTCAATCCCTCTATCGCCCTGTTGGCCAACTCCATCACCATGGCAATGGATAACCACGCATCAGCCATCTCGGGATCGGCTTTTGTTGCCTTGGTGTAGTGGATTATCGCATCTTCATACTGCTCTGCATTTTCATAACATTCACCTATGTAATAAAAAGTTATTGCATCGGGTTCTTCATATTTAAATGTCTCTTCATACAAATCAATTGCTTCCTGATATCTGTTTAGGTTGGCAAGTGCATTTGCTTTGTTGAAATAAGCAGAGGCGAAATTCTCATCTATAGCGATAGCAAATTCATAAGCATCTATGGCCTCGCTGTATTTCTTGAGCTTGGAATAGCTTATACCAAGATTGTACCATGCTGCGTGAGAGAATGGATAGGTTTCCAGAAATTCGGTATAATAACCAATGCTATCCTCTAAGCTGTCATTCAGCTCATAACAAAAGGCAATTTCATAGAGGGCCAGTTCATTGTCCGGATCTTCTAACACCGTCTTTTTGAAGTAATCGAGCGCCTTCACATTATTTCCAAGGTTTTGATACTCAAAGGCGATATACATCCAAATTTCCGCCTTATCATCTGCTCTCTCTAGTGCGGTACGGTAGCAATTTATTGCCTTTTTATGCTCACGCAGCTGTGAGTAGATGTTTCCTTTTAACAAGAAAATGTCTGGATTACCAGGTTCGATGCTCTCTACCTGTGCAATGGCCTTCAAAGCTTTGTGCGGCTTCCGGGTATCTGCGAGAATCTGGGCTTTTTTAAGCACCAGCTCTGTGGAGAAAGGATGCTGAGAAATGGCGAAATGTACAGCACTGTTAGCCTCTTTCAGCTCACCATTATTTACATAATGATCAATAATATCCTCAAATTGATCCACGTCAAAGAAGTACTGCTTTTCATTTTCGAGCATCTCCTCATACCTGACTACAGTGGGTAAGGAATTCTCTTCATTCTTGTCTTTGTATTCTCGCCTGTCTGCCATACCAATGTGTTGTATCCAAATATAACACAAAACTTTTAGCTTTTTCAGCTATACACTTGATTATTTAATTAACAAAATAATTAACAATTATGAATTTGTATGGGCCTTATTATTTGAATCATGCCGGGTAAAAACAACTATCTTTATGCCCTTAAAAAAAACAGCGTGAAATGACATTGATTAAATCGATATCAGGAATTAGGGGAACTATTGGCGGAGAGGTAGGCGAGGGGCTTACCCCAATTGATATTACACGATTTATCAGCGCTTATGCGAAGTGGGTTATTAAGCAAAGTGGAAAGCCTAATCCTGTTGTTGTGCTGGGCCGCGATGCGAGAATATCCGGAGAAATGGTAACCAAAATAGCCCTGGGTACTTTGCAGGGTATGGGCATTGATATTATTCATCTCGGCCTGTCTACCACACCAACGGTAGAGGTTGCTGTTGCTGCCGAAAATGCGGATGGGGGCATCATCCTCACTGCCAGTCATAACCCCGTGAATTGGAATGCTCTGAAATTGCTGAATGCAAAAGGTGAATTTATATCTGCTGCTGATGGAGCCGAAATATTAAAACTCGCAGCGTCGGATGATTACGAATATGCTGAGGTTACTGACCTGGGGGTAATAACTGAGAACACATCCTATATTGATAAGCATATAGCCATGATTCTGGATTTGACTCTCGTTGATAAGGAGCTCATAGCGCAGCAAAATTATACAGTTGCTGTGGATTGCGTTAACTCAACAGGTGGGCTGTCTGTACCTCCTCTGCTCAAGGCACTGGGAGTTGCCGCTGTAGTAGAGCTATATACTGAGTCTACAGGAGAATTTCCGCATAATCCTGAACCATTAGCTGAAAATCTCACCGAGCTTTCCGGTAAAATTGTTGAATCAAATGCCCATGTGGGCTTTGCAGTGGATCCTGACGTAGACCGTTTGGCTATTGTGAGTGAAAATGGAGAGATGTTTGGCGAGGAATATACCCTGGTGGCGGTGGCGGATTATGTCTTGGCCAACGGAAGGGGAAACACCGTATCAAACCTCTCCTCAACTCGAGCGCTGAGAGATGTTACGGAGAAGGCCGGTGGTAGGTATTATGCTTCTGCCGTGGGCGAGGTAAATGTTGTGGAGATGATGAAGAAGGAGAATGCGGCAATAGGGGGAGAGGGCAATGGGGGTGTAATTTATCCGGAGCTCCACTATGGAAGAGATGCCCTCGTGGGCATTGCGCTATTTCTGACACATATGGCAAAAAAATCCATGAAGTGTTCAGAGCTTAGAGCAACGTATAACAATTACTATATTTCCAAGAATAAGATAGAGCTAACCCCTGAAATTGACGTTGACGACATCTTAGCAAAGATGGAGGGCAGGTATAGCAGCGAAGATGTAATTTCGATAGATGGGGTAAAAATATCGTTCGGAAAAGAGTGGGTGCACCTGAGGAAATCCAATACAGAACCCATCATCCGTGTCTACGCAGAAAGTGATTCAGAGGGAAAAGCAGCCACTTTAGCGAATAAGATTATAGATGAGCTAAAAGAAATGATAAATTAGCGCTAAATAATTATGAAAGTATATTTTGATAATGCGGCTACCACAGCCCTTGATAAGGAGGTCTTGGAAGCAATGATGCCATACCTGGAAAATCAGTATGGAAACCCATCATCTATTCATGCGTTTGGAAGGGAAACCAGAGCGGGTATAGAGCTGGCGAGAAAAACCATTGCTGACTTGTTGAATGTCTCTCCAGGAGAGATCTTCTTTACCTCCGGAGGTACTGAAGCTAATAACATGGCTATCAAGAATAGTATCAACACGCTTCAGCTCACCCATGCTGTGTCCACTCGTATAGAACATCATGCAGTGTCCCATACGCTCGAAGAATGCGTGAAGACAGCGAATGTAAAATTAAGTGAAGTGCCCTTAAAGGAAGATGGACACGTAGATGTGCAAGTATTAGAGCAGCTGTTAAAGGATAATCCCCAGTCGCTGGTATCGCTGATGCATGCCAACAATGAGATTGGCAATATGCTTCCTCTGGAGGAGGTTGGGGCCATTTGCAAGAAGTATGATGCGGTATTTCATTCAGATACCGTACAGACCATGGCACATTATCAGTTGGATCTTCAAAAGCTTAATATCCAATTTGCATCCTGTTCCGGACATAAATTTCATGGTCCAAAAGGTGTCGGGTTTTTATATATCAACAGTGATATTAAAATAGACCCTTTTTTATTAGGTGGCACTCAAGAAAGGAACATGCGCGGAGGAACGGAGAATCTGTATGGAATAATAGGTATGGGAAAGGCTTTCGAAATTGCCCACCGAAGCATGAAGGAGGATACTGAGCATATCACGGCGTTGAAATCTCATATGGCAGAATCGTTAAAAGCTAAAATCCCCAATGTGGAATTCAACGGTGACTGCATGGGAGATAGTTTATATACAGTATTGAATATATCATTGCCTCCCACAGACAATTCGGAAATGCTGCTCTTTAACCTGGATATTGCAGGCATTGCAGCTTCGGGGGGAAGTGCGTGCTCATCGGGCAGTAACATAGGCTCTCATGTGCTGGAAGGTATCAATAGCGATATGACCCGCCCAGCTATTCGATTCTCATTTAGCAAGCACAATACCATCGAAGAAGTTGAGTATTGTGTAGATAGGCTGGCTGAATTGGTGAATGTTCCGCAGACCGTACTTTAGACCAGCACGCAAACTACGAGTCCTGCAATGGCGATCATGAAAAGTGTATTGAGGATGTTATAATAAGGTAGGCGTATGTCTTTGTTCATAGTGCCATTCAATTTGGCAAAGGCAATCATACTACCCGAAAAAGTAATATTTCCAACTACCAGGCTTCCCAATACAACAGAAAAAATCAGAACATCATCGTTAATGGCAGGCCCTGATGCCCACCATTGAAAACCTTAAGGAGGTTTTACCAGATGGGTTTGTCCTCTTCCAGCCCAAAGACATTGTGCGCGGGGATTTTTACTGGTTGCAGCACCACAAAGACAAAGGATCCACCCTGCAGGTGGCCGCAGCCTACAACCCCGTTCTCATTATAAGAAACGGAGAGCTCATAGAGCTCAAAGCAGACCGCCAGCCCGTGGGCTACCTCACAGGGAAGCAAGAGGCCTTTACCCACCATGAGCTGAAGCTGGAAAGAGGAGATACAGTGTACATATTTTCTGATGGCTACCCCGACCAGTTTGGTGGGCCCAAGGATAGGAAATTCATGATGAAGAACTTCAAGAAGCTGCTGCTATCCATACAAGACAAAACCATGAACGAGCAGAAAACCATCCTGGAAACCACCATGAAAAAGTGGAAAGGGGATACCGAGCAGATCGATGATATACTGGTGATGGGGGTGAGGTTTTAGGTCAGACTGCTTGACTCAGTTTTCCAGCAACTTCGCGGGGCAGGCGGGCCACTTTTTCGCCGGTGATGCGTTGTTGAAATGTAGCCTTGCAGCAATTGATCCATGGATCCCGCATCAAGTGCGGGATGATATGGGGGCCTGTAAT
>DTRI01000018.1 GCA_012966015.1 Flavobacteriales bacterium
GAAGTTGTGATGTCGGCCAACAAGACGGTTGAGAAAAAGAGCGATGTGCCCTTAAGAATGGAAGTAATTGACCCAATGGAAATGGAGTTTTTCAATCCGCAAACAGCGGCAGACATGCTTCAGAAAACGGGTAATATTTTCGTACAGAAAAGCCAGGCCGGAGGTGGAAGCCCGAATCTACGGGGCTTTGAAGCGAACAAGGTATTGCTGGTGGTGGATGGGGTACGGATGAATAACGCGATTTATCGCAGTGGGCATTTGCAAAATGTTATCACTATTGATCATGCTGCATTGGAGAGAACAGAAGTGCTTTTCGGTCCGGGATCGGTGATTTACGGAAGCGATGCCATGGGAGGGGTGATGCATTTCTACACCAAAAGCCCGGAGCTGGCTAAAGCTGACACAACACTTGTTTCCAGTATAAATGGTGCTATTAGGTACAGCTCCGCAAACAAGGAACAATCCACTCATTTTGGCTTTCAGGTGGGGTTTAAAAAACTGGGGTTACTGACCAGCTTAACCCACCATGATTTCGGAGATACCAGGATGGGCAAAGTGAGAAGCAGTAGATATCCTGATTATGGAAAGTCGATGTATTATGCTGGCCTAACCGAAAATGGTACTGACACTATGATTAGCAATGAAGACCAGAACCTTCAGCTAAACACCGGCTACCGCCAGGTTAATTTGCTTCAAAAGGTATATTACAAGGCAAATCAAAAACTCGATTTTGAATTGAATATTCAATATTCATCATCTTCAATAATCCATCGGTTCGATAAATTGAATGATCTTATCAACGACACCGTAAAATATGCCGAATGGTATTACGGCCCACAGACTAGATTGTTCTCTGCATTAACTACTCAGATAAAATCCAATTCGGGCATGTTCGACAATGCCGCCATTATATTGGCGTATCAAAAAATTGATGAGGACAGAATCACCAGAAAATTCATGGATAGCTTGAAAACCGTTAGGCAGGAAGATGTTGGGGTTTACAGCCTGAATCTGGATTTTAATAAGGAGATAGACTCAACCAAAAGTTTCGTCTATGGCATTGAAGCCGTAATAAATGAGGTAGGATCTTCAGCCTATGCGGAAAACGTGGCATCTGCTGACAGGGTTCGTGCGACCGCAAGATATCCGGATGGGGGAAGTATGCAGCAACAATACGCCGCCTATTTTAGCTACAAATGGAATGTGAACCGTAAAATAATTTGGAGTGCGGGAATAAGATATAATCAGATCCTCATGAATCTCAAATTTACAGACACATCGACCTATAGCTTGCCCTTTCATGAGATCAATGTAAATAACAACGCGTTAAACGGAAGTGTAGGCTTGGTAATACGCCCCGCTGAGAATTTGCAATTTAACGTAGTTGCTGCATCGGGTTTTAGATCGCCAAACGTAGATGATATGGGAAAGGTGTTTGCCAAGAATGAATATGTAACAGTACCCAATGCGTCTCTCAAGCCGGAATATATCTATAGCGGTGAGCTGGGGATTCAGGCAAATATGCTGGATCAAAGATTTATCATTAACATCAACGGGTTTTATAGTTATCTAACCAATGCGATTGTTCAAAGAGAATATGAGCTTAATGGCCAGGACTCGCTGGTGTACGATGGGGAGCTATTGAAGATTGTAGCCAACACAAATGTAGGGCAGGCCGAAGTATATGGAGTTAGCGGAGAAATGGAATTGAAGCTGTTAGAATCGATCACTTTCAAATCGTCGCTTACCTACACCTATGGAGAGGACAAAATAAATAACGTTCCATTGTCGCATATTCCCCCGGCTTTTGGGCGCACCATAATCAGCCACAAGGTTAATAAGGGCAAATATCTAATGCCACTTGAGCTCAGTATCTATTCCTATTATGCCGCCTGGAAGCACGCATCAGATTACGGCTCAGCAAGTGTTGACAATCTTGACGAGGCCACCGCTGATGGCGCGCCGGCATGGTACACGTTGAATTTTTCATCTTCCTATACACTTAAATTTAGCAATAATGATGGCGTGGAGCTGTTGGACTTTGGATTACAACCCAGCAAAAGAGCGGTAATTTTTCAAATAAGTGTAGAAAACATATTGGATCAACACTACAAGACGTTTTCCTCAGGGGTTAGTGCGCCAGGTAGAAATTTTATATTATCTTTAAATGCATTTTTTTAAGAAACGACATGGGTAAAATATCATTAGAGGGAATGGAGTTCTATTCCCATCACGGTTATTATAAAGACGAAATCACCAGAGGGAATAAGTTCGTGGTTGATTTATCCTTTGAAACCAATATTGACAAACCAGGCGAAACTGATCAGCTGGAGGATGCCTTGAACTATGAAGATGCTTACAACATAGTAAAAGCTGAAATGGGCATAAGGTCCAACCTGTTGGAGCACGCGGGGCGACGAATCATCGGTAAGTTAAGAGGCCAGTTTAAAGAGATCGGCGAAATAGAGCTGAAGTTATCTAAATACAATCCACCGCTGGTCGGCATAGTGCAAAAGGTGAGTGTAACCATTAAGGACTAGTTTTAGGAGTAATTGTTTAATTTTGCCACCTGTTTTTTACGGGTTGCGGGATGTGCGTGCACGAGTAAATTTTAAGCTCGATCGTCAATACGTAAGTAGCAGATAATGAAAAGGTCGGTTGGCCGAGCGGTTAGGCACTGGTCTGCAAAACCAGCTACAGCGGTTCAAATCCGCTACCGACCTCAGAGAAAACCCCGCGAGAGCGGGGTTTTTTATTTAGCGCGCGCCAAGCACGCTTGGCTAAGCGACAAAATAAAAAAGCCAGCCGCTGCTACGCAGCGCTGGGGTTTTCTCTGAGGAGGCCCCCATTCGCGAGCCCGACAAAGGAGGGCGAAGCAAATCCGCAACAGGAATACTGGCGCTGGGGTTTTCTCTGAGGAGGCCCCCATTCGCGAGCCCGACAAAGGGCGAGATAGGTTGCTGGAACTTCTCAGGTATTAGTGTTGTCTAACCAAAGGCAATGCAGGGTGCAAGGGTGAGTAGGAGTAGTAGTTTTTTCATCTTATTGCTTGATTACCTTCTGCGAATATACCCTGCCCTGCTCATCCACTATACGAACAAAGTAGATACCCGTAGCGGCTTGGGATATATCCAGTGTATTGCTGTTGGTAGTTAGTACCATCCTCCCATAAATGTCATAGACACTTACGCTCCCTTCTACACCTTCAATGGTTAGGATGCCTGTGGTGGGGTTGGGGTGGATTAGGATATCACTTACCTTGTTCTCAGGCAAGTCGACAAGCGTTATAGATTGACAATCAGAAGTGTCTGTACAATTGTTTTGTGATACTTCAACTGCATAATTGCCACTGACCGTTGCTGTAAAGTTTTGGTTGGTTTCTCCTGTTATTGGTGCAAAATTATTGTTACAATCCAGCCATTGGTAACTCGCGCCTGAAGCGTCTGCTGTGAGAGTAGGTGAGTTATTGGTTATTCCGTCCTCTACTATATTAATGGTAAGATCAAGCGTAACCACTGAATCACAGCCTGCTGAATTGGCAAGTGTATAGGTGGCCGTGTTGTTGCTGGTGGTATACGTGTTGCCATCTATCCAGGTATAACTATCACATGCCGTTTGAACAGCTGTACCGGTTGTGCTAATGCATACTGCAATATAAACACTGTCACAATAAATATCTTGTCCCGAGCAGGAAGAACTCATAGTATCAACTAGACAGGCCTCATATGTTCCCGGAGTAGCATAAACATGCGTAATGCTTATTGCCTGGGACCCAACGTTTTGATAATTACCATCCCCAAAAAAAATAAGTCCATTATCTGTTGTTGAGGTGTTCGTGAAAACGACCGAATCCTGCCCGTACACCACATAACTAAATGATAGATTGTATGATGAATCGCATACTTCAACCCAATCACTTGCGGTGCATCCCATAGAGTCAGTTACGATGACTTGATATATTGCCAGATAATTTGGAAGCAACCCTGTGGCGGTGTTGCCTGTTTGCACCGGGGCGGTATTCCAGGAATAGGTATAGGGCCCTGTGCCACCTGAAGCAGTAGCAGTAGCAGTACCGTCAGCACAGGTAGAACACGAGGAGCCTGTAGTTGAGGTAGTAACGGTCAGTTCAACTGGCTCATTAATCGTGTACGAAACTGTTGTGTCACATCCGTTAAGATCTATTATTGTTACATAATAAGTGCCAGGACAGAGGTTATTGAAACCGCTGCCCGGATAAAAGAAGATCGGTGGTGTACCTCCTGTAACTAACACGGTAGCGGAACCATCACATGCCCCGTAACAGGATACAGAATTACCTGTAATAGTTGCGGTCATAGTACAACCTGCAAAATAAATACTATCACAATAAGTGTCCATGCAACTAGAGTCAATTAGACATACATTGTATGTTCCCGGTGATGCATACACATGTGTAAAGTTGGTTGAGGTCCATCCATTTAAAATATTCCCATCACCAAAAGAAATATTAAATGGTCCAGTACCCGTTGAAGTATTGGTAAAAACGACCGAGTCCTGTCCATATACCACATAAGTAAATAATGCTATGCATGATGTATCACTTACCCAAGTACAGGCATTACCAGTGCATCCTGTGCTGTCAGTTAAACTGACACAATACCATTGATTGGGCAGCAAACCGGTTGCTGTGCTGCTAGTTTGCACCGGATTTGTATTCCAAGAATAGGTATAGGGTGGGGTGCCGCTTGGAGTAACCGCTGTAGCAGTGCCATCAGCACAGGTAGAGCACGAAGCAACATTAGCAGTGGCAGACACAGAAAAATTACATGATGAGCAAGCATTGTTGCAGTCTTCACTAAAAGACATCCAAGAATCTATCCCTGAATTCCAAGTTGGATTATTGGTGCAATATGTTGAATCGTCAACTTCAATACAGATTAGAGTGGAGTTACTTATTGCATTAAAAGAAAATATAGCGGTATTGTTGCCATTTTTCACATTTAAGCACCCCATTGTAGCATTGTCGGTACATTGCAAAGAAGTTAAAGTCGAATTCTTGCTTACATTTAACGTAGTGAGTTGATTATAAGAACAATTCAAAGAAGTTAAAGCCGTATTATTGCTTACATCTAGAGAAGTGAGTTGATTAGAAACACAAGCCAGAGTAGTTAATGCAGTATTTTGAGATAAATCTATGCTGTCGAGTAAATTACCATTACACCACAAAGTGTCTAAAGCGGAATTATTGCTTACATCTAAATTGGTAAGTTGATTATAACTACAACCCAAAAAAGTTAGAGCAGTATTTTGACTTATATCCAAACTGCTAAGTAGATTATTACTACAATACAATTGAGTTAAAGCAGTATTTTGAGATAGATCCAAACTGGTGATAGGATTAGTAATACAAGACAAATAAATTAATGCAGTATTTTGAGATACATCTATGCTGTCGAGTAGATTACCACTACACCTTAAAGCGACCAACGAAGCATTATTACTTACATCTAAATTAGTTAGTTGATTATAACCGCAGTCCAAAGAAGTTAAAGCAGAATTATTACTTACATCTAAGTTGGTGACTTGATTGAATCTACACCACAAAGTGACCAAAGAAGTATTATTACTTACATCCAAGGAGATGAGTTGGTTGTTAGAACAATGTAAGTTGATTAGCGCACTATTTTGGCTCACATCTAAACCATATAGCTGGTTAGAATCACAACTCAACGAAGTTAAAGCAGTAAAGTCTTCTATACCTGTTAAATCGCTTATTGATTTGCTATAAACATCCAAATTAGTAACCGTGTCAATATTTGCAGTAAGTACACTTCCATCTATTACATTATCATAGCCTAAATCTATCAATGCTTGCTCAAAGTTAGCATCAGGTATTGCTGTTGTCTGCCCAAAGGCAGTGCAGGGTGCTAGGGTG
>DTRI01000019.1 GCA_012966015.1 Flavobacteriales bacterium
ATATGTTTGCTCTTGGGATCAGATAACAATATTTATCACCGCTCTTTACAATGGCAAACGTGTCCTGGTAACTGAGCTTATTGCCAATAATTTTTTCGTGTTGTAAATTGATAAAACTAAACATCCGTTTTCGCTATATTTGCTAGAACACATTAAGAATATTATCTGATGAGAATATCAACATTTTCCCTTTTGCTTACCCTCTGCCTTACAGTATACGCCGTGTATGATACGCATGCCCAGGATTCTAACCGAGACGAGGTGATAGAAGTAGATGAGATAGAACTTGCCAAAGAGGCCGACATCTTCATGGAAAAAAAGAATTTTCTTGCGGCACTACCCCTGTTTGAAAAGTTGTTTAAAAACTATCCGAATAGAATTGAGTATAAGCTGGCACTTGCTATATGCTATACTTATAAATCTGGCGAAAAGGAAAAAGCGGTAAAATTCTTTGAAGAAATATTGTTATCTGATCCCAAGAGCAAACATATAAACTATGAATTGGGCCGTGCTTATCACCTCACCAGCCAATTCGATAAGGCCCTGGTGCAATTGAAAATCGCAAAAGGGAAAAAAGGGAGCAAGGACAAGGAGAAAAATATAATAGAGCTAATTCGATTTTGTGGTAATGGAATAGAGCTTATCCAGAACCCGGTGGATGTAGAAATCGAAAATATGGGACCTGTGATTAATTCCTCGGGTTCCGAATATGTTCCTGTTATTTCTTCAGACGAATCCATGCTGATCTTCACTTATGCTGGCAAAAACTGTATTGGCGGATTGCAAAATCAATACGGCCAACCCGACCCAAAGGGCTATTACTACGAAGACATATTGGTCTCTTATAAAATTGGTAATTTATGGCTGACTCCAGAGGATATTGGCAGTAATATTAATTCATCAGCTCATGACGCATGTGTCGCCCTATCAGGTGACGGACAAAAATTATTTGTTTATAGAGATACTGATGAAGGTTCAGGCGAAATATTTATGAGTGAGCTGGAGGGAAATGTTTGGTTGCGCCCCATTAAGATGAACATCAATATAAACACAGAGCATTGGGAGGGTAGTGCCAGTCTGTCCCCAGACGAACGAACACTTTACTTTACGAGTGAACGGCCAGGTGGTCAAGGAGGCCGTGATATTTATAAATCTGAGATGAGAGAAGACGGAATATGGGACGAAGCAATTAATGTCGGCCCCCAGATAAACACGGAATACGATGATGACGCTCCATTTATCCATCCAGATAACAAAACCCTGTATTTTAGTTCAATGGGGCACAATAGCCTGGGGGGTTATGACATTTTTAGCGCAACCCGTACATCCGATACCGCTTGGGCCCAGGCGGTCAATATAGGATATCCTATCAACACTCCGGAGGATGATGTATTTTATGTGATGGCTGCTAACGGTAAGAGGGGGTATTATTCATCAGCACGAGACGGTAGTTTTGGCCAACACGATATCTTCGTGGTACATCAGGGAAAGGAGGCTATAAAACACGCGCTTGTTTTGGTCAAGGGAAGGGTAACGGCTAACGACAGGCCCGCCGAAGTATCTATCACAGTCACTTACGCGGCCAATGCCGAAAATCAGGGGATATATAAGTCGAATTCGGCTTCTGGCATGTACTTAATAAGTCTACCTGCCGGAAATGACTACACCATTAAATATGAGCTGGAGGGTTATTTTCCACAAACTGAGATCATCAACGCTTCAGCAATTGATTATTTCACAGAGATGGTTATAAATGTAAAGCTGTACTCCGCAACCTATCAACCACTTATTACCATAGAAGGGAACTTATATTACAGTGAAAATCCTCTCCGTCCTGCAGCTTATATAACGATGTTCGTCAAAGACAAGAAGGGAGCGGCTACTATTCAAACGACTTCAACAGACAGTAGGGGGTATTTTAGATTCACAAATTTGCAGCCAACAGATCAATATTTCATTACCCTTGATGAAAAGGACCCTGAGCTCAAGGCTTACATCAGCCCGGTGATAGTCGGAAGTGCCAGCAAAGGTAAAACCCCAAAGGCGAATTTGAAGGTGAACGAATCCATAACTGACGATATGGGTAGCTTCAGGATTGTATTCTCAGATGGCAAATTCTTGTACACCAACTTACCCGCTGATCCTGCCAGGCTCGAGCAAGTAAATTTTGAAGACCCTGATATATACCAGGAAATCCTGGATAAGTTTGGAAATATCAAGGTTGAAAATTTGATTTTCAAGGTGCAAATTGGTGCATACCAGGATGCGGCCAATTTTGACAATGGCTACATCTCTTCTGTACACAAGGTAAGCACTCAGGTACTTAAGGATGGTATAACAAGATTTACAATCGGTGAGCTGATCACATTAAATGAGGCAGAAGATCTCAAGCTCAATGCCATAGGGCGGGGATGTACAGATGCATTCATCCTTATTTTTTACAAGGGTAAAAGACGACTGTTATTAGAGGCTGTTGCCAATGGGTTTTTTGAGACGAAATAAACGGCTCTTATGAAATTCAAGCACAGGCTTCTATTTTTAATATCCGTTGCCCTCATGTCCTATGCACTCACTTCAAGGTATTATTACCCCGTTGGTGATGATAACAAGAAGATTCTAAAGGAGGCAGAACTTCATTTCAAGAGCCAAAAGTATGATGCGGCATTGCCCTTGTATCTGACCTTGGAAAAATCGAGCCCGGATAATTTGGATTATAGATTTAAGATTGGCATCTGTTATCTGAATAAATCGAGTTCTAAGAATCAGTCTATCAAATATTTTGAAGATATACTGCAAATAGAGCCCAAAATGACAGATATTCTCTACTATCTTGGACGCGCCTACCATAGAAGTTATATGTTCGATAAGGCCATCGAATACTTTGATCAGGCGGCTCTAAGCAAGAAAACTTCTCCCGATAATAGAAAGGAATTAGACTACTACATTGACTGTTGCGAGCAGGGTAAAATAATGACGTCGAACCCGGTAGATGTTCGAATCGTAAATCTCGGTGCACCCATCAATACCACAGGTTCCGAATACGTACCGGTAATATCAGCGGATGAATCTGTACTTATTTACACCTACAAGGGGCCAAAAAGCAAGGGCGGTTTGCGAGATGAATACGGCAGGCCAGATCCAAAAGGACAGTACTATGAGGATATCTACCATTCCTACAAAATGCAGGAAACATGGCTGGCACCTGAAAAAAACAAATTGTTCTACGCTACGGTGTTCAGTACAAAGATTCAGGAAGGTATTAATACTGCTGGCCACGACGCGAGTATTGCCCTTTCCGCGGATGGGCAGAAACTGTTTATTTACAAAGATTCAGACGTTGGATCAGGAGACATTTACATGAGTGAGCTAGATGGTGCCTCTTGGACATATCCCGTAAAACTGAACATCAATATCAATTCTGATTATTGGGAGGGTTCAGCCTCGCTTTCAGCAGATGAAAACACACTCTATTTTACCAGTGAAAAGCCCGGTGGGTTTGGCGGAAAGGATATCTACAAATCCGTAAAGCGTGAAGACGGCATATGGGGTGAAGCAGAAAACCTCGGTTCGATTATCAATACAGCAGCAGATGATGATGCTCCTTTTATCCATCCAGACGGAAAATATTTATTTTTTAGCTCAAAAGGTCACAAGGGAATGGGTGGTTATGATATTTACATTTCTGAATACACGGATAAGGGAAAATGGACAGCTCCCGCCAACCTCAACTATCCTATAAATACCACTGATGATGATATCTATTTTGTGGTGACAGCCAGCGGTGAGCATGCCTACTATTCATCAGGCCGAATCGGTGGATTTGGAGATCAGGATATCTATCAGGTTGAAATGGGTTCTCTTAAGAAAATTCATAAACTGATCATGGTGAAAGGCAGGGTTACCTTGAATGATGAATTTACCGATGCAGAAATAACTGTTACCACAGATCGGGATAACGCTACCAGCCACTACAATTCGAATGCCAGCAGCGGAAAATACCTGGTGAGTTTAAACTCCGGCAAGGAGTATAAATTGAAATTCAATGTAATCGGATTTTCAGAAAAGATACTGCATATAAATGCTGTTGACGTAAGGAAGTTCGAGGAGCGTAACGAAGACATCCATCTGTATTCGCCGGAGTTTAAGCCTGGGTTGGTAATCGACGGAAACTTATTGTACACAGAAGACCCCGTAAATCCTGCGAGCGACATTACTGTTATTGTTACCAATGTAGCAGAAACAATTAACCGCACAGTTGTTTCAGATCACAGAGGGCACTTCAGATTTATCAATTTACCATTAGATGAGCATTATACTATATCATTTGATGCAAAAGACCCAGATATAATGAAGGGATCAGAGCCCGTTATTACAGGGAAAATATCCATCCGTGGAGTACCGCAAAGCGGTCTCACCATTAATGACCTGATGACCAATGAAGATGGCTCTTACAAGATCGGAAAGACCGTTAATATTGCCGGTGACTATGTTAATTTGCCAGCAGATATCCCACCCATGGATTCTCTTTATCACGGCAACCCTCAGCTCTACCAAGAGATTATCAAACGTTTTGGCGATAAAACCGCCATTAATCTGGTCTTTAAGGTTCAGATTGCCGCGTTCTACAATGCTGATAAATTTGATTATTCCAGCCTTTTGGATTTGGGCGAAGTGGTTCAAGAGGTGTTGGCGGATAGCATCACGCGATTTACTATAGGAAATTGCAAAACACTAAAAGAGGCAGAAGAACTGAAGAAAGTTATCATCCAACGGGATGTGGTCGATGCATTTACTTTGATCTTCTACAATGGAAAAAGAAAGTACATTAAAGAAGTTATTTCTGAGAACTTTTATGCTGAATGAGGTTTCTTAGGTGAACGAAATCGTCCTGATCGGAAATCATTATTTTCATCGCCAGGAATAAAGCACAAAACTTGTCCGCCTCCGTCGAATTAAGATCATTTAAAAATTTATTAGATTTACCTTCCCATTGGGAACACTATATTTTTAATAAAGAGACAACCAGATGAAAAAATTATTAGCACTCCTTTGCCTGTTAGGGTTTTTAAACGGAATTTCTTTAGCACAGGATAGTTCAAATGCAGAACCGGCTGCTCCTGAAATTGTTCCGGAAACAGATGTTCCCATTACAACCGAGGACCCTGTTCCTGCCGGGTCTGAGGTAGTCCCTCCTGCAGAAGAAGAACCAGCTGCAGAGGAAGCACCAGCAGAAGAACCAGCTGCAGAAGAAGCAACAGATTATTCTCACATAGAGAATACAGCATTAAGATTGCAAGGAGATCAATTGATAATTGAATATGACATTATTGGATCTGTTCCATTTGATATGGTCTGGGTAGAAATCACTACAAAGGATGGCAGTAAAATCCATGCAAAGGCACTTTCAGGTGATATAGGGCCCAATATTGATGCGGGGAAGGGTAAACAAATAATATGGGATATGAACAAGGATAATATTGATTTACAGGGTCAGGATGTTAATGTTGAAGTTAAAGGAAAAGTTAAAAAAGAAAAAGCTCCCAAAGAGGAAAAAGTAAAGAAGGTGAAAGCGCCTAAGGAAGAGAAGGCCAAGAAGGAGAAAAAAGAAAAAGCTCCAAAGGAAGCCAAAGCCAAAAAAGACAAGTCTGATGTGGATGACGGTTCCAAGGAGAAACAATTCAATAAGATGGACAAGATATTTTTGGGAATCGGTGCCGCGTTTATCAGTGTTACAATTGGCATATATCCCTGGGGCACGTATTAATTTACCTCAGCATTCTGCTGAGCGTTCAGCCTAGCTCACGCGGAGGCCTCACGCTGACACCCAAACAGTCTTCGCGTTTACAAATTCCCGAATGCCCAGCTGCGATAGCTCACGGC
>DTRI01000020.1 GCA_012966015.1 Flavobacteriales bacterium
ACTGATGAGAATTGCCTTTTTTAAGCGTTTTTACTCGAATGGAGATAGTAGAAGAACATAATGAACTGATCGTTTCTGAAATGGCGGAGGGCCTTGTGGGCTCCGAGATAATAAAACTTGCCAATGAGATAAACGAAAAAATTCGTGCAGGCACTCATATTTTTAATTTAACAATCGGAGATTTTAATCCGGAAATTTTTCCCCTCCCGGCAAAGTTTGAGGAGGAGATAAAAAAGGCATATGACGACCGAAAAACCAATTACCCTGCAGCTAGCGGTATTGCTGACCTGAGAAAAGCAGTTTCAAAGCTGCTGTTAAGAAATGGCGGAATAGAGTATTCTCCGGAGGAAGTCTTAATTGCTGGAGGCGGACGGCCGCTTATTTATGCAATTTATCAAGTTGTTTTGGATCCTGGTGACACGGTGCTCTATCCGGTACCCTCCTGGAATAACAATCACTACAGTCATCTTACCAGAGTTGCAACAATTCAAATTGAAACTGTGGCTGAGGATAACTTCATGCCAACAGCCGCTCAAATCAAGCCTCATATTCGCGATGTAAACATGCTAGCAGTTTGCTCACCACTCAATCCAACAGGAACAGCATTTTCAAAAGAAGGGCTAACATCTATCTGTGATCTAATTCTCGAAGAAAACAAGAGAAGGGGGCCCAATGAAAAGCCAGTTTATCTTCTCTTTGATCAAATATATTGGCAGCTTACTTATGGTGAAACAGAGCATCATAATCCTGTTGTATTAAGACCAGAAATGCGCGAATACACGCTCTTTATAGATGGTATGTCGAAAGCTTATGCCGCAACCGGCGTGAGAATTGGATGGGGCTTCGGGCCTAAAAAAGTAATAAATAAGATGAAAGCGGTGTTAGGGCATATAGGTGCCTGGGCTCCAAAAGCGGAACAGGTGGCAGCAGCTAGTTTCCTAAATGACCCTGAGGCCACAAATACGTTTAGCGAACAGTTCAGGTCGAGATTAAAGAAAAGACTAGATGCCTTTTATGAAGGATTTAAGACCTTAAAGTCCATGGGGCACCCTGTGGATGCGATTGAGCCCCAAGCTGCCATGTATTTAACAGTAAGGCTGGATTTAACAGGCATGAAAACAGTTGATGGAAAGGTCCTTGCATCAACAGAAGATGTAACTAAGTACTTGTTATCAGAAGCCAAGATAGCGCTAGTGCCGTTTTATGCTTTTGGCGCCGAACGAGATTCAAGTTGGTATCGCTTGTCTGTTGGCACTGCATCGATGCAGGATATAGACAGCTTTTTTGAATCTTTAAGGGGCATGATGGCCGGTCTTACGAAATGATCATCTGCCAATTCCGTTGATTTATGTTGAACAAAGACACATATTGCATAATAATGGCCGGTGGCATCGGTAGTAGGTTCTGGCCTATGAGCACCACGGCAAAACCCAAACAATTTCTGGATATCTTGGGTACCGGGACTTCGCTTATGCAGCAAACTTATGATCGCTTTACCAGCATTTGCCCTGCAGAAAACATATTCATCATTACCAATGACCTGTATAGGCAGCAGGTTCAGGATCAACTAAATGTTAACGACTTTCAAATAATTTGTGAGCCTTCCAGAAGGAATACAGCGCCCTGCATTGCTTATGGCAGCTATAAAATCGCTGAGCTCAACCCCAATGCCAATATCATTGTAGCCCCCTCGGACCACTTAATTCTGAAGGAAAAGGCTTTTCAAGAGACTATCGACAGCGCCATTAGAAAGACTGTACAAGCGGAATGCCTGATTACGCTGGGAATTAAACCAAGCAGGCCGGACACAGGGTATGGATATATTCAGTTTGATGGGCAAGATGAGAATTCTGAGGACAATGTGAGAAAAGTGAAAACTTTTACTGAAAAGCCTGATCATCAGCTTGCCCAGCAGTTTTTAGACAGTGGGGATTTTTACTGGAACTCCGGCATCTTTGTCTGGACCGCACAAAGCATATTGAAGGCAATCGCCACTCATCTGCCGGAGGTTAATTCTTTATTCAAAGAAGGCGAAGGAAAATACAATACTCCTCAGGAATCCGATTTTATTAGGGGCGTATACGAGCGTTGTAAAAACATCTCTATTGACTACGGCGTCATGGAAAAGGCCGACAATGTGTATGTTGTACTGTCTGAATTTGGGTGGTCTGATTTGGGAACCTGGGGCTCACTCTATGATAACCTTGAGAAGACGAAAGATGATAATGTGGTGGTAGGCGATAAAATCCATATGTTCGATTCAAAAAACTGTATGGTTAATGTTCCCCAGGACAAGCTTATTGTACTACAAGGCCTTGACGATTATATTGTTGTTGAGGCCAACAATACCTTACTCATCTGCAAGAAAGAAGATGAGCAAAAGATCAAACAGATGGTAAGCGACATTTACACCAAAGAATAGCTAGCCTCCCTGGTTTCCCGTCATCTTTGAGGGGTCTACCCATTTATCAAAATCTTCCGCCGATACGTAACCAAGATTTATCGCTTCTTCCTTTAAGGTAGTTCCGTTTTTATGGGCAGTTTTCGCTATTTCCGCAGCTTTTTCATATCCTATATGCGTATTTAAGGCAGTGACCAGCATTAGCGAGTTATTCAGGTTCTCTTTAATCGCTTCGTGGTCTGGTTCTATGCCCACCGCGCAGTTATCATTGAATGAAACGCAGACATCTCCGATGAGCCTCGCCGCCATCAAGAGGTTAAATATCATGACTGGCTTAAAAACATTTAATTCAAAATGACCATTCATGCCACCAATGGTAATTGAAGCATCATTACCAACAACCTGAGCACAGACCATAGTCATGGCCTCACACTGCGTTGGATTTACTTTTCCCGGCATGATAGAAGACCCTGGTTCGTTGGCGGGCAAGCTAATTTCACCCACTCCACATCTGGGGCCTGAGGCCAGCAACCTAATATCACTGGCAATTTTCATCAGACTTACAGCGAGCTGTTTCAACGCTCCCGAGCATTCAACAATCGCATCATGGGCGGCCAATGCTTCAAACTTATTAGGTGCAGTCGCAAATGGAAGTCCGGTTAAATCCGCTATGATACTTGCCACTTTTTCTGAATAACCTTCTGGTGTATTAATCCCCGTTCCAACGGCCGTTCCACCTAATGCCAGCTCCGACAAATGCTCCAACGTGTTCTTTAGCGCTTTTATCCCATGTTCTAGCTGAGAAGCATAGCCTGAGAATTCCTGACCCAGGGACAATGGAGTGGCATCCATCAGGTGGGTTCTTCCAATCTTCACCACATCATCAAAATCTTTAGCCTTTTGTTGCAAGGTTTTCAGAAGCGTTTCCACCCCTGGAATGGTTACCTCAACAATCATTTTATATGCGGCAATATGCATGGCTGTCGGGAAGGTATCATTCGAAGATTGTGACTTGTTCACATCATCGTTTGGATGTATAAGACGATCTCCCTCGCCCAACTTGTTGCCCTGGATTACATGTGCCCTGTTCGCAATAACTTCATTCGCATTCATATTGGATTGTGTGCCCGACCCCGTTTGCCATACTACCAAGGGAAAATTCGCATCTAATTTGCCCTCCAGGATTTCATCGCACACCTGAGCAATGAGATCTGCCTTTTCTTTTGGCAGAACGCCCAATTCCAGATTGGTGAGCGCCGCCGCCTTCTTCAGGTAGGCAAAGCCACTAATAACCTCTTCGGGCATCCTCTGTCCACCAATTTTGAAATTATTACGTGATCGCTCCGTCTGTGCACCCCAATATTTATCAGCGGGGACTTGTACCTCCCCCATAGTGTCTTTTTCTGTTCTATATTCCATAATAGGTTTTATAACAACTCTTTAACATTTTCTGGAGGCCTGCCAATCACTGCACGATTTCCTTTAATAACAATCGGCCTTTCAATAAGAACCGGATTGGATGCCATTGCTTCTATCCACTCGTCCTTAGTCAGGTCTTTCCCTTTGAAATTCTCTTTGAATACTGCCTCACCTTTTCTAAGCAATTGCTCTGGATTAAGCTGCAGCATTTCCAATATAGACCGCAGCTCATCAACGGAAGGAGCTTCCTTCAAATACTCAACAATTTCTACCTCTATACCTTTTTCCTGAATTAGGGTTAGCGTTTCCCGGCTCTTTCTGCACCTGGGATTATGAAGAATTTTTAACATCATTATATCCGATTAGCTTCCGGAGCTAAATTATAAATAATACGCTATTTATCCGAGCCAAACTCCATCAGGTACGCTTTGATAAAGGCATCCAATTCGCCGTCCATCACCCCCTGAACATCAGATGTTTCTACGTTAGTCCGTAGGTCTTTCACCATTTTGTAGGGATGCATAACATAATTCCTGATCTGCGAGCCCCATTCTATTTTCTTTTTTCCGCTCTCAATCTTGTCCCTTTCCTCCATCTTCTTCCTTATCTCCAGTTCATAGAGCTGTGACTTTAGGTGTTTCATGGCATTGTATTTATTGTCCAGCTGCGATCTGGACTCGGAGTTCTCAATAATAATTCCTGTGGGACCGTGCTTCAACCTAACTGCTGTTTCAATCTTGTTTACAGACTGCCCCCCAGCACCACCAGATCGATAGGTGTCCCAGGTAATGTCTGCCGGATTAATTTCTATTTCAATTGAATCGTCTACCAGCGGGTATGCAAAAACCGATGCAAATGAAGTATGGCGCTTCTTATTTGAATCAAAAGGGGATATTCTTACCAGCCTGTGTACTCCATTCTCACCCTTTAAATAACCATATGCGAATTCTCCTTCTATTTCAAGAGTAACCGATTTGATTCCCGCACCATCTCCGGGCTGGTGGTCAATTTGCTTCACCTTAAAGCCACTTTTCTCACCCCACATGATGTACATCCGCATGAGCATCTCCGCCCAATCCTGGCTTTCGGTTCCACCGGCCCCAGAGTTAATTTGCAGTACTGCGTTGAGATTATCCTCTTCTCCGGAGAGCATGTTTTTAAACTCCAGATCTTCAACGCTCTTGAGGGTTTTCTCGTATTGTTCTACAACCTCCTTTTCAGTGGCCTCTCCCTCCTTGTGAAACTCCAATAGAACAATCAGGTCGTCAAGGTTTGTTTTGGTAGATTGGAAAGCAGTGGTCCAGGTCTTTTTTTTGCTGATCTTCTTTAAAAAGATCTCAGCCTTTTTGGGGTCATCCCAAAAATCGGCCGCCTGACTTTCCTCTTCTTCCTTTTCTATTAATTGAATTTTGGCATCTATGTCAAAGATGCCTCCTCAGCGCTACCAGGCGCTCTTCCAGATCATGAAGTTGCTCAGATGTGGTCATAAACGTTAATAAATAATAAGCTTTTCGGATACGGAAAACTCCGCAGTCTTTACCCAAATGTAATATAATCCCGGTGATGAATCGCCTAAATTAATTTGAGTTGTATAATTCACGATTTCTGCTCTCTTCTCAAGCTGTCCAATGCTATTGTACATCTCAATCGTCAAAGGCAACCTCAATTCACCAATCTCCAAAGTGATATACCCATTCGAAGGCGTTGGATAAATTCTGATCTCCTGATCACCGCTGAGAGCCTCTGGCAAGCCAACGCCACAAGGGTCCTGAATACCAACATTGGCGACGTTATAAGTGCGAATCTTTGAAAACGTTTCTGGCCCATTGGGGAAAAACCATTGGGTTAGCACCTGTGAAGAAGCCCCCAAGAACAAGTCAGTGGTTACGCTACAGTCATATACGCCATTGTCTCCCGATGTGGCACTTATAATGCTGTAACTCGTTGCATTGGCTCCCGTTATTGCCGAACCATTTAGCTTCCACTGATATGACAATGAAAAATTAGAAGCTATGCTCATTGTTAAAGCGTCCATCAGACACAAGTTCGTATCTATACT
>DTRI01000021.1 GCA_012966015.1 Flavobacteriales bacterium
TGCTGGAATTGACAGAATCACAGGTAAAGGTGTATCTGTTCCGGGGCCGACAGAAAATTAAAACAAGACTAATTGGATTAAATCTATTCGCATGAAACAACTCGACAAAGAAAATTTGGACGAATGGATATTTGACTCTCTGGAAGGAAATCTCACAGAAGGAGAACAGGAAGAGCTCAATGCCTACCTGTCACAAAATCCTGATGCGAAGATTGAATTTGAAGCGTGGAGCAATACCTATATAAAAGAGCCTGAAATCCCTTTCCCTGATGAGGACAAATTGCTCAGAAGAGGCCGAATAGTCAGGCCTGTATGGTTGCGTTGGGGACTAAATATATTGGGACTGGTGCTTATTTGCTTGGTATCAATCAATGCGTTCCATTTTTTTAGTAGTCCAGATAAAGAGTCGGATAACACGCAGTCGGCCAAGAATATTGAAGAATCCGACGTTCAAAGCGCAAAAACGGTACAGGAGGTTCAAGAAAAAGTCATTGATGAACCCACAGCTCAATCACAATTAGAAACTGAAAGTTTGTCAGACATTCCCAAGGAAGCGATTGCTGACATACATGAAAGCACGGAGAATTCAGCAGTCAAGCAAGAGACCGCAAAGCGCACCTCAATTTCCACTACAGAGCAGCCAGTCAGTCCTTCTCCTAAAGCGAGTTCATCTGAGAGCAAATACGCTGAGGGTGTAATATTCAAGTCAGAGGTTGAATCCACAAAGGAATCTATTCCTCGAAAGGATGCTGGAAACGAAGAAATACCCAGGCCTGATAACATTTCTGATAGAGAAACCGAACAAGAAGCAAATGAAGAATTTGATAATGAAAACACCAATGATAGTTCAGAAGAGGCGATGTCGGTTAAAAATACGACCGAGGACGATCAAGGCGCTCCACAGTCAGGGCTAGCAGACGATGAATCTAATTCACAAAATAACAATCCAACACCTATGGATTCCACTCTGCACCCTACGCCAATTATTATAGATCAGGTCGTTGCTGGTGCTGTGAACGTTTCGGTTACTTCTACATCTGAAAAACCAGATTCAATTCCCGATGCAGAAGAAAGTACTGAACCTGCTCCGCGTGACACCTTGATTGAGACAGCTGATTCTTCTCAGACAATTCTACCCATAGACACCGTTTCAAATGCGATTGAAGAACCTGATTCAAATAAATCGGGCGAATACAAGAAGTTCTCAGTAGGCCCCTACTTCGCGGTCAACAATAATATTTACAGAGTAAAAATACTTGTCGATAATTTTGAACCACAAAGATTTGGTGGCAATTTTTCATTTCAATATAGCGGTGGTATTAATTTGAGCTATCGTTTTCAGAAGAGATTGGCTGTAGACATTGGACTTTGGTATTCACAAAAAAGAAAACTCAATGAAATTGAAAGAATCTCTGATACAACAAATATTTCAGGTACGCTCACGTATGACTTAAGCGGCAAATACCTGGAATTGCCAATTCGACTGAAATTCTTTATTACAGCCGAAAAATTTAGATTGTATGCGTCTGGTGGAATTACACTCAATTCGAACTTCCCGACTAAAACGCCAAGCACATACGAATTCAAATATGCGGATGGTTCTTCAGATAAGATCACATTAAAGCCAAGCTCAATAGGCGTTAGTGCAGTGCTTAGTGCTGGAATTGAAATCGACCTGGGTGCTAAGTTTGCCTTTTATGCAGAGCCCATCTTTGTATATGCACTTACTCCCGTCGTAAAACATCCGACCTATGATAAGATGTTGGTGGATCATTTTATCAACACGTTTGGCTTAGGTGTCGGGGTATATTATAAATTCAACTAAGAATGAAAAACATGTACAAAATAAACCTCCTAAGACCAGGACTTGCATTATACGTTGTTGTGTTAATTTACATGCTTGGATTTAGCCAATGTAAAAAAGATGAATTGGAGACAATTGAGGCACCAGCTCAACCGATTCCTCCTAGCCCAATGCAATGCAATACGGTAACTCGGTTGATTGATGTAGCGTATGACTCTGTGAGCTTTCAAACCATTGTCAATCTGGAAAGTGATACAACAATGTGCGTTTGCGATACACTCGTACTTGATGGTTCACAATACAGCAATTACAATTTTCTGTGGTTCCCAACCGGAGATACGAGCAAAGTGATGATCCTTACAACTGACAGTTCTTTCTGGCTTCAAGTCACACCAGTTGACACGGTACAGCTACCTGGATTAGACAGCATTGGCGTTTCCTTCGTAAACTGCTAGAAACTCCTATCCAATTACAACCTCCGTAGCTCCGTAGCCGTACTTACTAAATGGGGCGTCATGGTAAGAAACACCCTCATAACCATCCAGCAGATATCTCACCTCTTGTTTTAAAATACCTTTCCCCACTCCATGGATTACAATGAGCTTTCTCTTCTTGAGCTTAAAGGCATTCTCCATCTGTTCTCTGAAATAGTTTAATTGTTTAACGATAATGTCTGAGTTGGTAAGGCCGGTAAAGTCCGTAATCAAATCTTCAGCATGAAGATTAATTTCATAACTCTCAGCATCTCGTTTGGACTCTCTTTTCACGAATCTGGGGGAGGGCTCTTCAGCTTTGTCCTCAGAACCTGAAGCCGGATATTCAGCCTTGCGAAGGCTTTCCTGAATTTCCGGATTCTCTACAATGAGCTTTTTAGCGGAGACAGTCAGAAAAAATCCATCATCAGAGATAATTTCCACCAGCTCATTCTCAAGAATTTTAGTGACGATGCCCCCTCCGGTTTCGTCTACATAGGCCACCTTATCTCCAACTTGAAAATCCACTTTAACTGTTTTTTGGTTCAGACTATTATCTTCTGTTCAATCCTGATAATGAGGTGAAGGCATACCCTGATAATTATTTTGTTATTTAAACAATAAGCCGATTACTCAGTCCAGCCGATAATAGCATTTGCAACGGCTCGCGGCTCTGGTGGAAGGGAATAAATATCTTTCTCGTAGTCCTTGTTGTAAGGAGAGATATTCAAGTTCTTGCCATCCATCACCAGCGTACTGCTTCCTCCAGGATCAAAACCCATGGCCTGTACCGCCCCCATCGACAGCAGGATCGTTGCCATATCTTGATGCGTGGCGCCTACCGACTCACGAATTCGTCCATTGATAGTGAGCACAAGCACATTCCCGGCTTTATCCAATCCCACGGCTATTTTTGGGCCTCTCATATCTGTAAAATCGAGTCGTGCTGCTTGCGTGGCGATTGAATTGGCAGTCTTCCAGCCCTCAATTTTCATGTCAATACAGTTCACTCCTTTATCAATAAGCATTGGCCCAGCCTCAATGGCGTGTGTAACATCATCCCAATTCACCTTCGATTTTTTGCCAGCATACATACGAATGTTAAGAACACTACCCACCTTCCAAGCTTTCGGAAGGTCTCTCATTGGCACAGACAGTGTTAAGCCAACGGGTTTAATTTCAACAGTTGTTTCAGCAGCACACCTTATAATTTCCTTGATAACGTTTCCGGCAAGCCTCACGATTGCAACGCCAGAGACCCGGATTGTACTTTTTTTGAACATCAGATCAAAATAAGTAGGTTCTGCCTTAGAAAATATATTGTAACCATCGCCGGAAAATTCAACATTCTCACTGGCAGATTCTACGGTAAACCCGTGCGAAGAATGAACTTTGTCAATTGACATCTTACCATTGCTATAAATGATAAATGCAGGTTTATTGAAGAGTGGCGGACAAATTACCTTTCCATCAGAAATTAGCAATCCCAGCGGAGATCCAATATAAGACTTTGGTAATCCAAGCTTACCAACGAGTTCAGGATTCAATATGTATCCTCCATTCCAGGCGACCTTGGCTTTTTTGCCATATGTTGTATTGAAGGCTTCGATAAGCTTAGTCACTGTCGCAGTGCCGTTACTAAGGCTGTGCGATGCGAATTTCCACTTCTGTGATCCTGTTTTCACTTTCGCCAACACGCCATTCCAGGGGTATCCGTCGTCATACACCCCCGTAACATACTGATAAGAATGCTCCTTCGCGGTCTTTTTGCCAGATCTCTCCGATTTAAGATTTGCCAGGAAAGTCTTTATAGGCGTTCCATTTTGCTCGGCATCCTTCTTCAATATATCGAACAGCTTTTGCTCGCCTATTTTATTGGCGAGCTCGACAAACAACTTACTATTCAGCGCTTCGCTGACATCCAAAGCCGTCTGAATTGGGGTTGGATAAGCAAGCGTTGTTCGCAAGCCTGCTGGCACAAATTGAATAAATCCATCTCCGATGGGAATACCCATGATCCTGCTGGTGACTTCTCGCCCATCTTCTACTTTCCCTATATGAAACCTGTCTATGTCAACAATATCCGTCATGACGGGAGCATTGTCTCCATTCGTGATTAGAAATCCCTTCTTCTTCTTTATTTTGCTCAATTCTTTCAGTGCACTCGCACCCAGCTGAACAAAATGCACACCTATGCACCATTGCTTGGTACGTACGATTTTGCAAACTCCATATTTAAAGAGCAGTTTTAGCTCTTTGTCGTCGGTTTGAGAGATGTAATTCTCCAGGGCTTTTGCTGTAAACCATTTTCCCAAAGGCATTTCCTGGCAAAAAACATAAACGGTAGCCAGCGACCTGGCATGTCCCTTCAAATGTTCTTCTTTCAGCTCTTCTTCAATCTTCAATTTGAGCCTTGCCCTGATAGGTTGCAGCACAAAAAACTCCAATTCGTATTTGATGTATTCACCCGGAAAATAACCGATCGGTATATTGTCCTTTAATTTCTTGACCAATCTCACCCTATCATCAATGGCTAGATTCATGCTATTGGTCAGCTGGAAAAGCGCCAGGTTCCAATCTGTAAAAAAGTGTGGGCTGATCTTAAATTTTTGGTTACCCGTAGGTTTTGCAATCTTATTATACAGCATGTTAATCAGTCCTGTCAGCTCCTGTTGAGTAAGGTCCTGGTAAGGAAAATAATTTCTGTTTCTGTGTCGATAGGAAAAGGAATGATCGTGCCTAATATCCACTTGGCCTTTGGAATATTTAAAGATATTATCGACGGCATTGTAGAAGGCGTTTAAAGTTTCGACACTAGATGCTTCACCTTTCGGATCTTCCGCCACCAACTTTCTGGCAAATCTCATTGCGCTTGCTCTGATCTGCTGTTCTTCAACCCTGAAAAAGCTGGGATCAATCAGAGACTTGAGGTTATTCATAAACGCAAGGCGTCCGTGCCCAGGAAGATAATGTCGATTCTGATCATTGATTAAATACGCTGTGTCTTTGTTGCGAAAGGAGATTTTCTTCAAATAGGCGTCTGTTGCTTTTTTGGTGATACCCAAGGACTTGCTATTATTAAGATGTTGCAGATAGAGTCGATGGAGAATGGCATCCAGGTTTTGTTGCAGCGAATTGATGCTGTATCTATTCTCCACCACCCTCTTGTTGTGCTCAACCTCCTCAATATAGTTCTGCGGGAAGAACACACGGCTAATAATTTTTTCTATCAGTTTATCACTGATGTATTTACCATCAAATTCTAAGACCTTGAGCCTGTCCTCCTCGCCCAGGTGCTCCCCAATTACTTCGGAATACACATTTTCCGGATAATATCTCCTGCAAAAGATAGGAATGCCACACGCTGTTGCTTCTATCAGAGGTAGTCCCCTACCCTCAGTCTCACTGGGAAGCATGATGAGCGATGCTATGTTATACAGCTCGGGAATATCTACAGGGTCTTCAAATCTAGAAGTGAATCTCTCCTTGTCAAACTCACTAAACAAAAATCCCAAATAGACTTTTGATCTAAATTTCGGACTCAATTCCTTCAGCAGATCATCGAATAACTGGATTAGCGTTAAGGTGTATTCACTCTGTCCCATTGGGATTGGGCCAGTTATCAAAAATGTTAAAGTCAGATCAGGGTTGCTTTGAAATTTGGCAGTGAACTTATCCAAATCAAAGAGTCCTTTAATGAGCTTGAATCCGACTTCAATTCTCTTTCTGGGCATCAATCGGGTTGGCTGTAAAAACACAATATTGTTATTCACAAAGTCGAAGGAGCTAGACTTACTCCATCCAATTAACAGTGGTTGTTCTTTCTTATTCTTTTGGCTGATAAACTTTTTTGCGGTGGTCACTCTCAGGTTTTTCGTATATAAGCTGAGCATGGCCTGAACCTGAATGAAGGCCTTTATCTTTTTTCTTTTGGTAAGCGTGGTATAGCGTGTGGTATCTACAGCCGTTCCAATTTCACAGACGTTGGCGGGATTGTGGCCATTGATATTTATAAGGTGATTTGTCTGGTTTCTATTGATGTTGACGTTAATCCACCTGCGTGATTCCCAAGGGTAGAGCACCTCCACCAAAGAAAAGACCTCACCCAGATGTGAGTTTTTAAAGAAAAAATCCCGCGGGCCTGTTCTCAAGTGCTTGGTTTTAATATCGATCTTCCTGTTGCCACCTTCCCAGTAATAATCGTGATTGTTATTGATAACAGGAATTTCTAAATACTCTGACAGCAAGACCATTGCGAGTGACAATGATATGTTACCGGGGTTTGAACAGACGTTAATGAGGTAGAGCAAACGGAGATTGTGCTTCTCAATATAGGCTCCTAAATCAGCAACCAATTGGATTACCTCCTTCCAATATTTTACTATCAGCCGATTGTACTCTTTACTGCCTCGCTCTAAATGCACGAAGAAAAATTCAGGATACAATGGCCAGTTGTCAAAACCAATTAATGATTCTAGCTCATGCTTTATTATACTCGGATCGATGAATTGATCTGCCGATGGGTTAAACTCACCAGCCAAATAGTGAATTTGCACATCTGGCAGCACAGTTCTCAAGGCAATGCTGTATTTCTGGATTTCTACGGTTACCCCGTCGACAGCAAACTGATAGGTTAGGAAACCTACACCTCCACTGGAAAGCTTCTTTTTATAGGATTCAAAGGAAGTTCCTTGCTTAAGCGGATTAACAATCTGCTGGGCATCACGAACCTTGTCTATGAAAATACCCAGATCAAACCAGGTATTAATATTCTCACTTTTTAATTGAGATATAAGTTCTTGAGTATTCATACAATGCTAAAAGATAAGTAACTCTTCTAACTTTTGCTGTAATACCGAATATGAAAAATTCTTTTTACCAATTTCGAAATTGAAATCAGCAATTTCTTTGTTCAGCTTGCTGTCGTAGATAATCTCTTTCATATCCTCAACAGCCTGATCCGTAAGCTCGTTTTTTTCCAGCATAACCACTTTAAATCCCTTGCTTCCTATATCCGGCATATAAACGGGTTCATAATTATTGACAAAGATGGGCGTTCTTGCTAATACGGATTCTACAAAGGCATTTCCAAATCCTTCATAGGTGCTAAAATAGGTACAAGAGTTGGCGTGAGCATAGGCGTCCGAAAGTGAATACCTTATGCTGCCATGGTGGCCTCTCCATGAGTGATTTTGAATGCTGCCATCTGTAAATATTACCTGGTTGAACAATTGCAAATCGTGGATCTGATTGACGAGTTTATTATAGTACCTACCCCCATCGTCATCATTGTGATTTCCCGTGATTACCAGCTTCACCCGTTTATCATCCAGGCGATGAATTAGGTCAATTGCCACTTCAATTCCTTTGCGTCCCACAATCCGTGTTACCTGGAACAAGGGAATATCACCATCATGCAGCCCCAAGTCCTTTGGCAATTGCTTATTTTCATCTGTGATTATTCCATAAGGGACATTGAAATCCATAACATTGGGAACAACAACCGACTCCAGCCCAAATTTTTCTTCGAGCGTTTTTTTGGCGTAGGTATTTATCACCGCATGTTTAACTCCCTCCAGCTTCAAAGGGAAAAAACTCTGAACCAGTTTGTTGATCTCATCATGGGGTGAAACGTATCTGTCGCCACGCTCCCAATGAAAGTCATGATCATGGGTAATGGTGGGGATTCCCGTCTCTTCCACTGCTTTCCAAATACCCACAGCCATGGACAAGTGAGATGGCAATGCAGAAGCATTTTCAGAGATCATAATATCAATCTGATTGTCCTTAATCCAGTCTTTTATCTTGCTGGTTATGCTTTGCGCTACTTTTTGAATGTCACCCATAAGCATATCTGCATCATCAGCCGGTTCAAAAAATGCACGATTCTGTTCCCATGCACATTCTGATGAGAAGAATGAAAGAACAGGACACAAAGTTTCGTGTTTGAGATCTATCTCTATTTCTTCGAATTGGCCTGAGAGGATGAACACCTCATGCCCCATCCTCTGAAATACTTGTATCCATTTCTCCGTCTCCAATGCAACTCCGTCAACGCCGCCTATTCTCCCGATGATAATTCCTATTCTCACTGCTATTTGTTTTCCCGTCTAAATAAGTAAATAGTTAAATTTTTGGCGCAAAGATAGCACATAGCATGCACCAAGCTAATCTTCAAACTGAGAAATCAGATTATCGAGAGGTAATAAATTTTGCAGATCCTACAAAAAGCGATTTTACCAGATTATTCACACTGCCATCAAAATAGGATTCTGGATTTTGGCTTGAGTTCACAATGCTACTCACCGAATCAATATAGGCATCTATAGTAATAGTTCCTGCATCCATGGTTTCCACACGTAAACTGTAAGTGGCCGAGCTGGTAAAAGAGGGGTCGGCATCATCAACAAATTGATTTCCGCTGGTATTCGCCAGGGTATTCAAGTATGTAGCCACTGCCGTAGAATCGAGCTCTAAATCGTCGAGTAACCACTTATCATTGTTTTTCACGATTGAAAAGGCCGAGTCTGGATACACAAAATTGATTTGCATAATTGTTGATGCAGTAGTTCTGATGAGCTCTTTGTCCCGAAAACTGTCGTGGCCCTGATTGAAGCTCAACTCTAAAAAGCCATCTACAGCATATACGCTTGAATCATCATACAACCGTACAAAGGAAGTAGCAGACCTGGCCTGCTGATTGAAATCAAATCGTCCAACGATAATATCTAAGGTGGTTGTTTCTCCTTCCATCACCTTTACCCTTGAACCAGAGCTGTCCGTTTTAAAATCAGCCCAGCTGGATCGTTTGGTTGCAGCCAGGCGCATGGGCTTTATCCTTTGTAATTCCATGATTAAACCCTGTATTCTATCAATGGGCACAGAGGCTTTGTTTCCATTGGCCAAAGTCACCTGCCATAAATCACTAATCTTCTCCAGTTTAACTTCTTCGTGCTGCGTTGCCTTGGGGTAGAGCAGGATCTGCGTAACTGCTGATGAGTCGATTGACACCAACTCTTCTCTGAAAGTTCTGTTGCTCTTAGTAGAATCAAGATAATTTATAATAAGGACAATCGCACCTAAAAGAGCAATGATTATTAGCAGGTTTTTGTTAGACAGCTTCTTAAACATAATTTTCCTCCATCCACTTTAGCCTCTCCCTTCGTCGCATCTGCGCTCTAACGAGCCCATAGATTACTATCAATAGTATAGGCAGCAAGAAGTTTACGTATTTAATGATCGTCTTTGTATCATCCTCCAAATCCGGATCGATCGGCCTGGATGTAACTCCCTTGGTTCTCAATTCATTTAATCCAGTATCATCTGATAGGAAATCAATGGCATTCACCAATAAATTGGCGTTGTCGGGTTGAATTTGCTGGGCTGCCCTACCCTCTCCATTTACAGCAAAATCACCATCACCGAAAATCACCAATTTGGAATTTCCATTTCCTATTGTTGGCCCCTCAGCCAAAATGGCTACTGCTTGATTAGCAATGGGAAAGTCATTCTCCGTCCATTGTTTCGACACGTCAAACCGCACATATGAGTTCACCTTACCGGATTTCTTGGAAGTAGCTGCAAGCACCGTCACCCTCAAATTCGTATCGCTTTCATCATAGCTAATCGCGCTGGCGAAAGGAAACATAACCGACTCTATACCTTTGGTAATTGTGTGATCCGAAAAATTGGTGATCAGCGGGAAATAGGGAAATTGGATTTGCTGATTAAAAGTGAACATACCTTGCTGTCGCCTTACGCTTACGGCTCCACAATTGGCATCCACCACAAAATTATCATCCACATTGATCCCCTTCTTTGCCAACCAGGATTCGAGTCCGGTAGAAACTGGCAGCCCAACACCCTGGCTTAAATCTCCCTCTACCCGGTTCATGGCAATTAATACCTTTCCGCCATTGTTCATGTAATTCTCCAATAAGGGGTACTCTTGCAATCCCATTGTATCCTTGGGCGCAATAATTGCTATTGTTTTAAGATGTTGAGGAATCGGTTGTCCGGATGATATGTCAACGGGGACCACGTCGTATAGAACAGATAACAAAGCCAGCACCTGCTGCATTGCCTGCAGGGAAGGACCTCCGTTTCCCTGTACAATTCCAATTTTCGGCTTGTCTGTTACGGATAGCTTCTTAATTGTGGATGACAGCGCATATTCCATGGCAGCGCCTGGTTGAATAAAGGGGATGATGTCCTTTCCTTCTCCAATTTGAATAACTGCACCGAGATATACCCGCTGTTGTTTAACCTGATCCCTTTCACGCACGTTGACCATAACAGGTGCTATGCCCTGCTGCTGAGCCTGCTGTTCCGTTTCTTCTGTTTCATTTGGATTGACAAACTCATATACGATCTGGTTGTTAGACCGTTTGACGTACTCTGTAAGCAAATCCATAAAATCGCTCCGCACATCTGCTATATGAGGCGGTAGATCCTCCGAAAAGTAAGCGCTAACCGTAACAGGCTGATCAATAGACTCAAGAATATTCAAGGTCGCGTTGCTCAGTGTGTAGCGTTGATCGGCTGTAAAATCCAATCTAAACCAAAAACGATCTGCCGCCACGTTAACCAGTACCAGTACAACGGTCATCAGCAGTAGTCTTATTTGAAGTGTTCTTTTGTTGAACATTATTTCTCGCTGAGGTTTCGCCTTATTAGGTATGATTCTGCCATCATCAATGCGAACACTGTAATGGACACGAAATAAATTATATCACGTGAGTCAATAACTCCTCTTGAAAGAGATTGATAGTGATCTGAAATGCTCAGATAGCTCAATATTGATCCAATTACTCCAGTAAAATTGCTGGATAGCGCCTGAAAGATGATCAGGAAGAAGACACCTATCAAAAGCGAAAGCAGAAAGGAAACTATCTGATTATTTGTAATACAACTCGAAAAAATACCGATGCTGATATAGGCTGAGCTCATTAGCAACAATCCAAGGTATCCACATATTACAGCGCCATGATCGACCGGGCCGATGTTAGTGAGTGTAAAATAAAAGGGTAATGTAGATAGCAACGCCACTCCTATGAGCATCAGGCACGCCAGGTATTTCCCCACTATCAACTGCCAGTCGCTGACTGATTTTGTAAGTATTAACTCAATGGTCCCTGTTCTCTTTTCTTCGGCAATGGTCCTCATGGTAATTGCCGGCGTGAAGAAGAATAGTGTCCAATACGCAACGGCAAAGAAAGATTGCAAGCTGGCCTGTCCTACCAGAAATACATCCGAACCGTAGAGCCATGTGAAAAAGCCACTAAGCCCCAAGAATATGATAAGCATGATGTAAGCGGTTAAGGAATCAAAGAATGATTTTAACTCGCGCTTGGCTATAATCCAGATGACTTTCATTTAGTTTAAAGTTAGATCGCGGAATATATCCTCCAATCTTGTTTCCAGAGGAGTTAATTGCATCAAATACCATTTCTTCGCCACGCACAAATCAAATATTGCCTTAACCGATGTAGCTTCCGCTTTACTTTGAATAGTGAGTGTAAGATTGTCCTTGTTAATGGGTTCCACCATCTGAACGGTATCAATTTCCTGTAATGCCTTGATAACCTGATCTCCTGTTCCGCCCTCAATTTTAACCGTTAAGAGCTCCTGTCCCTGTGCTTGCTTTCTCAAAGTATCAGCAGTGCCATCCGCCACAATGCTGCCTTTATTAATAATCAATATTCTATCGCAGGTAGCTTCCACCTCAGGAAGAATATGGGTGCTGAGAATGACGGTCTTCTCTTTGCCGAGGCTTTTGATAAGCTCTCGAATCTGAACTATTTGATTCGGATCCAATCCGGAGGTTGGCTCATCAAGTATCAATATTTCCGGATCATGGATCATGGCCTGGGCCAATCCAACCCTTTGTCTATATCCTTTTGAAAGTTCTTCAATCTTTTTATGCTTCTCCTCATTGAGCCCACACACTCTTATCATCTCTCCTAATCTTTCCCTCATCATAGAAGCTGATACCCCCTGCAGCTCAGCTACGTAGGCCAGGTATTCCATTACTGGCATTTCCGTATAAAGAGGATTGTTCTCAGGCAGATAGCCGATAGACTTCTTAATAATTTCCTGATCGTCCTTAACATTGTTAGAACCAATGGTCACATTTCCTGCACTTGCAGCAATGTAACAGGTAAGAATTTTCATGGTGGTGGTCTTGCCGGCACCATTTGGACCTAAGAATCCCAGAATCTCACCGGTCTTTACCGTAAATGAAATATCATCGACCGCTTTCTGTACGTCGTAATACTTGGTTAGTCCGTCAACTGAAATATCCATACCCATTAATTATTTGCGACCGCAAATATAACATCAGCTTAAAAAAAAACAAACGTAAATATGTTAAAAACATATGAGTGTTTGTTCATTTATGTGAGAAGGGAGTTGAAGTGTGCTAACTGAACTACGCGGTTTGTTTTATCACTTTGTAAATCGATTTCTTACTTCATTCTTCTAAGGCTATTACCGTATCAGCGTCACATGCCCAATGGAGGTGTGCTTCTCACCCTGCATATTCGTGGCTAAGATCATCCAAATATATACGTCGGCTTGCGCAATTTTATTGCCGTTATTTCCCTTTCCATCCCAGGGGAAGTCAATGTCCGTGGTTTTATATACAAGATCACCCCAACGATTATATATGTGCATCTCGAATTTCTGAGCATCAAACCCTACTCCTCGAGGGATAAAAGCATCATTGATACCATCTCCGTTGGGTGTAAAGCTATTGGGGACATGCACAATAGAACCGGGGCCAATAATTACACTGCTATACGAAGTATCACTGCAGGCAAATTGATTGATAATGATTTGTTCCACCGTATACGTACCAGTGTCCTTGTACAGGTGAGATGGATTTGCAGCTGCAGAATCAACACCAAAAAGCATATCACCATCTCCAAAACCCCATTCCCAGCTTACGATACCGCCAAGAGATTGATCCATATAATCAATAACCGGTGCGAGAATAGAAGTGGGTTGTGGGCCCACTGTAAACATGCTTATAGGCTGAGGCCAGATATTAATCATCCCACCTTTGGTTAGGGTTTCTGAACAGCCAAAAGCGGAGGTAGAAATTAAGGTTACAGAGGCTACACGTGATGTATTTTCGTCTATTGCGGTATAACAATTTTGGGAATTTTGTACAGCGGATGCGTTTCCATCATCAAAATCCCAAGCCCAGGTATTAATGCTGCCACTCGTAATATAGCTTAGATCCGTAAAGTTTACGCACAAGGTTTCACATCCGCTAGCCGTATCCACTGAAAAATCCACCGTCGGTAATGGATAGATTACTATACTGATAATTGTATCATCAACGCAACCATCATCAGAAGTAACCGTGAAAGTAACATTGAATGTGCTATCCGTTGTGTACGTATATGAAGGGTTTTGAACAGCAGATGTTCCCACCCCATCTCCAAAATCCCAGTTCCAGGTATTCCACATACCCGGGGTGTTAATACTTGTAGCGTCCGTAAACGTCGCAGGATCATTAAGGCATTCGTTCGGTGTAACAAAATTGGCCAGAGGAACAGGATAAATTGTCAGGGTCTGCATCACCGTATCAACACAACCGTTATCAGAGAGTACAACCAAGCTTACGCTATAGGTACCATCTGATGAATAGGCATAAGATGGATTTTGTACAGTTGACGCGCTGCCATCATCAAAATCCCAGAGCCACCCTACAATGTTGCCACTGGTAATTGTAGATGCGTCAGAGAATACAGCCGGATCATAAAGACATACATTATTTGTATTAAATGCTGAGACGGGAACAGGAAATATATCAATGGTTTGGATAAGTGTATCAACGCAGCCATTATCAGAAGTTACAATCAGACTTACATTGTAAGTATTATCTGCACTGTATAAATGTGTTGGATTTTGCGCCGTGGATGAGCTGAGATCTCCGAAATCCCATTGCCATGAAGAGATAGTCCCACTGCTTATTACAGATGCATCCGTGAAAACAGCATCATCATAAAGACAGACATCCGGCGCGGCAAAAGCTGGAGCTGGCAAAGGAAAAACCTCAATAGACTTGCCCTGAACATCCACACATCCGCTATCAGAAGTGACAGTGAGGATAACTATAAAGGTGCCTGGGGCAGTGAAAACGTATGTTGGGCTTTGCTGTGTTGATGTCCCCGCCGGGGGGCCATCACCGAAGTCCCAGGTATAAGACACGATGGTTCCGCTACTAATGGTTGAGGAATCAGAAAACGTCGAGGCGTCATTGGTGCAAACATCGGCAAAGCCAAAGTTTGAAGCCGGCACAGCGTTGACCACAATATTTATAGTCGTATCATGAGAACATACACCTCCCGCACTGGAAGTGTTTAAATTCACCGGGAAGGTTCCAGCGGATGGAAACGTATGTGTCGGATTTTGGGCATTGGTATCCACGGTCCCATTATTATCAAAATCCCATTCCCAATTGGTTACGGTGCCACCATTGGGATTAGATACATCCGTAAAAACTGTGGGCGTGCCCAAACACTCATTCGTCGCTGTAAAGTCCGCTGTGGGGATGGGAAATGCTGCAATATTGATGGTGTCACTTTTTACACAGAGAGAATCGTCACTTTGCATCATCACTTGAACGATATACTGGCCTGATACAGTGACAGAAGTTTTAGGAACGGTATCTCCGGTGCTCCAGATATAATAATCATATCCAGCACCTGCGTCCAATGTTATTGTATCTCCGACACACAACAGAGTATCAGTCCCTAAATTAACTGGAGCAACATCAATAATCGTAATTGTATCAATGACGAAAGAATCTATATAGCAGGGATAATGAACTATGGCACTGATAATATACTGCCCCGAATCCGCGAACTGATAAGTGGGCTCAAAGAGCGTTGATTGAGTTAGAAGATTGAGATTAATATCCAACATAGTCCATTCAACGAGATCAACATCAGTTGTATCCGACAACTGAAATTGCGTTAGATCCTGATAACATAAGTTGTTGGCAACTACGGTAACGGGTTCCGTAATAAAAAAAGAAGGGAAGGCTGGCAGTCCAAGTCTGCTAGACATATTTGTCCCAGAGAATGTGTTAACACCTGCAATACTCTGGCCATTATCCACATAGTTGCAGCCTACTCCCAGAACATTGGGAAAGTCAATGCGGCCTATATAATTCAAACCCTGTAATGCGGCGTATATCTTTCCATTGGGTGCCATTTGCAGCGCGCACATTCGATAGCCAATGGTGTTGGCCGTAGTTCCGATTATGGTTTTTGAAGCTTGAAAAGCTGCATTATTTGGAGAGGTTAAGTCAAATTGATAGATATTGGGATCATTCAAAATTTCCGAATAAAGAATATTGTTGTCCGCAGAAAACTCCAGAGAATACCCACCCGCATTATCTCCAAACTTGTAAATAAGCACTCCTGTATTGTTGTTAAAATCGAATACTTCCGTACCAATGCTAGGAGAGGAATGGGCTACAAGCTTGTTATTTGCTGACACTTTAATATTCCCCCATCCTTGTGAGGTTACACTTCCAACATTGCTAACTACTGGTGTTAAATTAACGCCGGCAGTAGTAATAGCATAAACGTTGAAGATGGTATTGCCAACTTCCTTGCCGATGATCCAGTAGTCACATCCATTGGCATGTCGGGCAACATTTGCCGCCTCTACCGTCGTAGTTCCAAAAAGCAAGGTATTCTTGTTACCTGCAAGAACGTCTCCCGTTCCTCCGTTTAATGTCATGTCTACCTCGCTAAACCTCACCCCATTAGGGCCGAGCACATAATCAATGGTTACTATGAAATAGCCATCAAAACGCTTCAGGCTGTAGTTGTATGTGCCGGGTTTTGGACAAATTACAGCAGACATAGTTGAGCTGGGATTTCCCGTTAGGCCGGTACCATTGGGCATTAAAACGTGATTTGCGTCCCATACGTTGCTACCATCAGTATAGAAAAGCAATACGCCCGCTTTGGAAGACACGGTTGCACAACCCTCACTCGTGGTAAGATGTCCGTCATTTAATATGGTTGGCGGGTTCGTGGTGAAGCTCAATCCGGCGTAGCTCCCAAAATACCAATTATTACCCTCAGCCTGGCCAAAGCTATCCGCTACGACCAAACAGGTCAACCAGAGAAAAAGGATTGCTTTTTTCATTGGGAATTAAGCGCTTAAGATCATCCACTAATTTAAGCAAATTGTTTATATGGGTAAACTTCGCACAAAGGCAGGGGAGACTAAAAGTACAGTAAGTGATACCTCATCCCTAATCCATCGTTGTACTCAAGCGTCGGGAAGGGAAGTTTCAAAAACCCAAACGTTTGAAACACAGCCTTCAAAACCTTGGATTTGGTAGGTATTTTGGTCAGATCGACATCTAATGAAAGATAATATTGACGTTGCCTTTGAAATTCAGGTAGGATTACACCATCGACCACCACCTGATTAATTTCTCCACCCGTCATTCCATCCGCTCCATATCCAAGTGCCACATTCAGCCACTTTGGAAACGTTGAATCATCTTTCAGGAAAGAATGAATATTAACAGAAGCCCAATAGGTTTGGCCATTGTAGTCTTTCAATATCTGTTCCGCCAAATTTTCACCCAGCACCTTGGGCCGGTATTGTGCCAGGTTGCTTTCATAAAAGGAGAACTTAAAAACGATTCGCTGCTCATCCCATAAGGCGTTCTGCGTTATTCCTACCAGCCTGCCCGCTGTATTCGCGGCTAAATCGCCCCAGGAAGCGCCCCATCGCGATGAATGGCCATCAAAAACTTCTATTGAAAGCAGAAACAGGCTTGTTACCGTTCCGCCCAGCCAAATGGACTTATTCCTCTCTACCCCACTCCAGATAAATAGGCTAGTTCCTATGTTATTCAAATAATAAGAGGTGACGAAATGGCCTACTTTGTCCATTTGGTTCCACTCCTTGCTATCATCAATAAAGTGAAAGGAGGATTGAGCATAGTTGCTATACCATAAGGTGCCCAACCCTATCATTGATCCGGCCCATAATCCGGTTTCTATACCCAAAACACCGAGTAATCTCCCTCGGTTGTATTCAGGACTGGGTTCTAAAAAATTTAATGAATCGGACTTCTCCCCAGGTATTCCGGCTTTTATTGAAAGTGAAGAAATTAATAGTAACAGGACTATGAAGTAGTTCCCGATTTTCAATTTAAAAGCGTGTCGTATCCGGCTTTGAGTATTTTCAAGGCGTTATCACGTGTGTCGGATTCTGCATAGGTGCGTAGAACCGGCTCCGTACCCGAAGCGCGGATCATGAACCATTCATTGTCATTAAAGAAGTATTTGAAACCATCAAGGTCGTCCAGCTTTTCCACCTTGTACTCGCCAAAGCTATCGTACCCACCACTCTTGCACTTCTCAATGATATCCAGCTTTTGCTGTTCTTTAATATGAAGATCAGATCTTTCAAAAGCAAAGGTTCCTACAATCTCGTACACCTCCTCTATGAGTTCTTTCAAAGTTTTACCTGATTTGGCCATGAACTCCCAAATGATTAGCCCCATCCAAACACCATCACGTTCAGGAATGTGTCCTTTGATGGCAATACCGCCAGATTCCTCTCCACCTATCAAGATTTCCTCATTGATCATGATTTCGCAAATGTGCTTAAACCCAATAGGGACCACCTCCAGCTCCAACCCGTAATGGTCACACATATTTTTAATCTTAACTGTTGTAGAGAATGCTGTGCAAACCTTTCCCTTCTCACCTTTATACTTACACATATAATGAATGAGCAGCAAAATCAAGTGATGAGAATCGACAAAGGTGCCGTCCGTATCGATCATACCCAGCCTATCGGCATCACCATCTGTGGCCAATCCGGATTGTATATCTGAGTTTTTGAGTAGCTCTGAAAATTCCTGTAGGTTTTTGAGAATTGGTTCGGGAGCCTGACCCATGAAAGAAGGATTGTATTCACAATGAAGGAACTCAATACCAGGCAGCAACCGCTTCATGATATCTTGCCCTGCGCCATACATAGCGTCATAGCCGAGTTTCAGCCCTGAGTTATTGATTAAATCCAGATCAAAATTGGCCGTAATCTGATCAACATACATCTGTTCCAAATCCACGATCTCAACAATTCCTGATTCCTTTAGATCTTCCATTTCCATCCCATCCAAATCAATTTCATTGGTGGCTGGTAAATGAGCTTCTACTTTGGCGATATCATCTGGCAATAGTGGGCCACCGTAGCTTCCTTTTAATTTAAACCCGTTGTAACCCGGTGGATTATGACTAGCGGTTAAAACAATCCCTGCGCTTGCACTTAGCTTTACGTTAGCCAGTGAGACCATAGGTGTGCTCGCAACTTTATGCGCTAAATAGACCTTAATCTTATTGTGTGCCAACACTTTCGCTGCTGTCTCAGCAAATAAAGACCCTGCGAACCTGCAATCATGCCCAATAACTACCGAAGGATTTTCAAAATTGTCTAAAAGCCAAGAAGCAGTAGCTTGGGTTATCCTTGCAACATTATCAACCGTAAACTCTTTGGCAATAATTGCTCTCCATCCATCCGTGCCAAATTTTATGTTACTCATTATCAATAGTTTAATCTTAATAATTCAAT
>DTRI01000022.1 GCA_012966015.1 Flavobacteriales bacterium
ACAAAGGCGGGCTTGACGGTAAAGGATTCGTCTTTGTAAATCCAAATGCTACCTCAACTTGCGGTTGCGGTGAGTCATTCTCCATCACCTGATAATCGATATCGCTTGCAAATCGTTACTTGAAAACTACTCTCTCCTCTCAGGAAAATCACAGCTTTTTACGTAAAAAAGCTGGCTATTTTTTTCTAGATGATCTGTGTCTTGTTTCAGCTAAAGGTTCAGATCTTTTCAGCTATCTCCAAACCCAAACAACTAACGACGTAAATGAGCTAAAGCCAGGACAAGGTCAAAATAATGCTATTGTTGATCGAAAAGCTAGAGTCATTTCTACATTCTCGATTCATCGAACAGGAGAAGAATCGGCATTTATGCTGGTTGAAGCGATACAAAAAGAAAACTTACTAAACCATCTAAATACTTTTCTATTTCGTGAGGATGTTACTCTCACCTCTTCCAATCACTTTCTTCTGGCTCTGCAGGGCCCTAGAAGCTCTGAAATAATAGAAACTTTTACTCAAAACCGAAAATCTATCCCGGAAAAACCAAACGATATCATTGAGTTTACATTCGAAGGGCAGTCGGCTCTAGCAATCGCTAAATCGCTGACGGGAGAAGAAGGGTGTGTGCTAGTATTCCAAACCGAATCAGAAGATACCATCACACGGAAGTTGTTGGAATTTGAACAACAAAATTTATTGATCCATATTGACCACCATGCGCGCGAGGTATTTCGTATTGAATCTGGTATCCCTTCTTACGGGAAGGATATAAATGATAAAAATATTCTCCCTGAAACAGGACTCGAGCATAGTTCCGTTAGTTACAACAAGGGTTGCTATATTGGCCAGGAAGTCATTGCTCGCATCAAAACATATGGCGCACCCAATTTTGCACTAATGGGGTTAATCATTGAAGGCGAGTCCCTCCCGTTAGTTCTATCTTTTCTTATTCACTTCAGAAAAATATCGCCTTAGCCTATATCCAAAAAGATCATCGAAGCCCAGATATTGATTTTGATGTAACAATAGACAATAAACCTTATAAAATAAGGACCTGTCTACTTCCTTTTTATCAGCCACAAACACGCAAAGACCACTCTAAACTGTTACAGGATAAAGCACTGAAACTATATCAGGAGCAAGATGATCTTGATCAACCTGTTACCCTGCTCAGAGAGGCAATTGAGCTTGACCCTAAAAATGCTACTGCATATGAAGCACTGGGAGTATTTCTATCAAAGCAAAATAAGTTGGATGAAGCTATCTCTCTTATGAAACGACTGGTCGAGATCAACCCCGAGGAAATCATGGCCCATTCGAATCTTTCCGTATATTACATGCAACAGGGTCGAATAGAAGATGCTGAACGTGAAAAAGGTGAGGCGACTGCACTACAGTTTGAAAAAGCGATCGCCGAAAATATGGCTAAGAAGACAACTGAAGATAAGGTGAAACAAGATCTGGCTGAAAGAGAGCAGAAAATTTCAATGTTCAAACAGGTACTAGAAATAGACCCCGTCGATCAAGTAGCAAATTTTGGATTAGGATCTGTTTATC
>DTRI01000023.1 GCA_012966015.1 Flavobacteriales bacterium
GGCGAAGACGCGGTAAACTCATTGTTTGATCTGTATCCAAATCCAAACGGAGGCTCATTTACAATTGACATGCGAATACCTGGAGTGGAAAGCTGGAAGCTGAAGATCTTCAATATCCTGGGAAGCGAAATATGGAGTGAAAACCTCGGTGTAGTGAATGGAAATATGTTGAAGTCAATTGACCTGCGACAAGAAGATTCTGGTGTTTACTACATACAGCTGTATAACGATCATGTGACACTGCGCAGAAAAGTGGTGATTTACTAGCAGTACCTTACAGGCCCCTAGCGGGCCGGGCTTTGTTGTTGGCGGTCCGGACGAGACTATTCGCTCCACCGGTGGTGTAGCTCATGGAAATTGGGGGGAGATCAACAACAATAAAGCCTTTGGATTTTTTTATTTGGTTCTAGCTCTTTCTAGAACAAGTTCTGGCCTTACTCTCACCAAATAAAAAGCCCCGCGATGCGGGGCTTTATTGTTGTTGGCGGTCCGGACGAGACTCGAACTCGCGACCTCCTGCGTGACAGGCAGGCATTCTAACCAACTGAACTACCGGACCAAAACATAAAAGATCGTCACATAAAATTATGCGAGGTGCAAAGATAAATTTAAAATCTTCATATTTTCAAATATCTGAGCATTATCCACGCAATGGTGGCCGTTCACAAATGTGGGACATACAAAGCCAAACTCATCGCGATCACATTCTTTCCAGCCTTGCTCTTTCTTTGAAGTGATCTGGGATTAGCTGCGCCTTCACTCTGCTCAGGCTTGCTGATCCCCAGGGGGGAACCTACAAGGCCAATGCCCTAATCGCCTGAAGCGATTCTTTCCAGCCTTCCTCTTTCTTTGAAATGATCTGGGATTAGCTGCGCCTTCACTCTGCTCATGCTTGCTGATCCCCAGGGGGGAACCTACAAGGCCAATGCCCTAATCGCCTGAAGCGATTCTTTTATTTGTCGTTAGCCAATTGCGAGTAAACTCGCATTGTCTTACTCCAAATAAAATCTCTGCGAGGTTCGGCATTGGCCTTGCGGAGAGAGAGGGATTCGAACCCTCGGTACAGTCTAAACCGTACGCCAGTTTAGCAAACTGGTCCTTTCGGCCACTCAGGCACCTCTCCGGTAAACGGGAAGCAAAAGTAGTAAATTAAAGAACGCCTCCACTCGATAATGGAACCGCTTTCGCCAAAGCCCTCATACTCATCCAAGAAGGTGCCAATTGGCGCAGTTTCTATATTCTTCGTTCACTCACACTTTAAGATTGAAATAAAGAAAAGAATTCCCGGGAAAGAAGTATTAGGAAAGTCTATCGTTATACCAGCGCTCCTACGCTGTACCAGGTCTCGCCATCTGAACGTTCTACATACTCGTGTACCAACGGCTCCTTGGTAACCCTGGATACATCAATTAAACCTACGCTGGCATTGTTAGACTCACTGTGAAGATTGCTCTTCAAATCAGCGCGAAATCTATCATTGAGCTCTTCAGTGCTCAAATCTTTTAATGATGCCAGTTGTGCATTTAAGGTTTTCTTTGCCTCCTCAGTCACTGGGTTTGATGCATACACAAACTGTCCATCATCACACAGAGAAATCGCAAAAAGGCCTTGATTGGATCCATCCTTCGTCAAACCGTAGTCGCAAATGTTTTGCATCAACTCCAGGCTTACATGAAATACTCTTTTCGATTCCACAATCTTATCCGTCTGATTACCCTCAATAAAATTCAACATAGGTTTGATTGTACTGCGGCTGAAATCTCCTTTAAACAAGAAAACAACATTGTTATCTGAAAGCTTCTGATGCATCATGATGGTTTCATCAATCTTCAAGCTTTCAACTTCTTCCGTAGTGGCGTCCTTGGCTCCTATGCTCAATTGAAGTTTAAAATGGTATCGATTATCTTCAGCATCTTCAAATTTATATTGCAGCTTGTTACCTGATTTCCGCGCCATCTCAATGAGGCCCAGTCCAGCGCCTCCCTTTTCAGATAACTCACCATGAAGCAAAATCTTGTTGTATTGCTCCTTCAGCTCATCCTTGTTCAGCCTATTTACTTTATCGAGGTTTTTAACCAGCAGTTCTTTGGTTTCCTTTTCAACGATATTGGATGAATATATGGTGATTACTTTCCCCCTATGCTGTACACCGAACATACTCCCCTTCTTATCCGTCTCCTTGCGTTCCAGCCTGTGCCTAACGATGTTTTGAAAACTCTCAGCCAATAAATAGGAAATTCTCTTTCTGGACTTCTTCATATCATCCTTGTTCTCCAGATTAAATTCACTTAACTCGATAATTACCGCTGTGAATTCATCGTCGAACTTTCCCTGATACCAAATGTTAAAATCATCCGGTGCCATGGAATGAGTAAGGGGGATAAAATTTTGAAGGCCTACTGAACTCATTTTCTAATACGTCTGAACTAATTTAAACAATTTCAGGTTATCATGCAATCCCAATCCAATTGAAATCAATTCGAATTTCAGGCTTTGTTCAAAAACTGCGCTGATTTTAGTGAACAGCCTAGCAAATTTAAAAAAGTACACCGAAAATACAAGGCGATTTAAGATTTTATGTAATGGGGTTATACCCTTAACAATCCTCGAAGTGATAGTCAATTACCAGCAAATTATCTTTCCATGCCGCAGATATATCAGGTTATCCCATAAAAATACAGAAAAGCTGAGACTGAATACCCGTTACAGATTCAAACCTGGAAAGGGGGGTTATCATGGGCTAAGCAGTATGGAAATCAAAAAGGCTTGTTAGCAATCATGGCAATTATTGACTTGTCCTCAACCATGCAACTATGATCTGAATAGTGTGAAGATCACACAAGCCATCTATATATTATCTGAATATTAAATCAATTGCTTTTGATAAAAACCGGGCTTTTCAGAAATTCACCGGAGGTTAATTCAATTTCAAGCAGGTAGAATCCAGCTTTCAGATCAGTGAGATTAATCGAATTGTTCGTTAACTGGCTTGTACTTTTTATCACTTCACCTAAAAGATTGTACACTGCGGCCCTTCCCGCTCGTTGTTCAGGAGCAAGCTCAAAATGCAGTTGGCCATTGGTAGGATTGGGAAAAAGCCTCAGGATTTTAATTGGTTCAAGCTCAGGCCCATTTGAAATAATTAAAGCCACTGTGGCACTGTCTGTATATGTACATCCCAATACATCCGTAACCGTAACAGAGTAGTTGCCACTGACAAGGTTGCTAGCCATTGCTGTCGTTTGAGCTGCGGGATCACTCCATAAATATGTATTGGGCGGCGTACTGGCCACTGAAACAAGGGCAGTTCCATTGCCACTACCTGAATCAGCCGTTGTTGTAATCAATCCGGTAATGGTGGACAAGGAATAGCCAATGACTCCAGTCGTATCACTGACCGTTGCCCCCAAGGCGTCGGTAATAGTAACAGTGTAATAAAGTCCAACACACAACCCGGTAGCCGTATCATCATTCATTCCTAAGCTCACACCAAGGCTATCCTTCCAGTCATAGGTATAGGGAACCGCTCCGCCATATGCAGTTAGGACTGCCATCCCGTTGCAAGAATCACCACATGCTGCGTCCAGCGTTTCACTGATAAACCCCGCCAAGGTAGGCACGGCTGGCAAGATACCCCTCTGTTCAAACCAATAGTATATTGTATAGTAATTGGCTCCGCCGTTTAGCAGGCTGTCTGCATCCAGGAACATATACGCAGCATCTGTGTATGTTATATTTTGAGCGTAGCTATAAATGGACTGAAGCATAAGCTGGTCTGTGGTCTCCCTACCCAGGGATTCCCATATCTGCATAATAGTCGACGACCATATTTCACCGTCAGCATGGGATCCATTACCCATATTGTTGGGATAGGTTTTTGTCGTCGCGGCAGTTCTTCCATTCCAGCAGTCCAGGCTGTGACCATCCCAGGAAAACATATCTGCCCAATTGAAGTCGTTAATTGCCCTGCCATATGAAACGGCAAAATAATCGCCAATGGCCTCGTCCAAAGCTTTCCTCTCTGATCCTACCCATGTGTTGGGTGCTGCGCTAGCCGTGATGGCATGTCCATATTCATGAAGAATAACATCGGCATCCTCTGCATCATCTACACAACCTTCTCCGAAGTACAATTTATTGGATTGGTACATAGAATTATCTGCACCATTGAGCGCATGCGCATCAACCCCAATGGAGTAGTTACAGATGTTCATAAAACCCAGCGATTGTATATACAGTTGAAATTCATGCAGATGGTAATAACAATTTACATCTTCAAACTCTTCGTCAGCTCGCATATAGTTGAATTGTGGCAAAAGGCTAAATGCTGGAGTGGTAACAGGATTTGAAAATTCACGAATCTCTACCCAAGGCCCCTTTAGCGAGAAGGTATCATTCGTAAAATCCACGGTGATGCTCACATCAATTAATTCTGCGTTGAGCTCAGGAATATCAACGTCTCCGCTATCGACGTAAGGTGAACCATAAACTACTTCGGCAGAAGTTAGGGGATCCGGTAGAAATACTTTCGCCTGAACGGTGGAGTCCTGCCCCTGGAAGTATCGGTTCAGGTCCTGATAATAGAGGACTTCACCCCAATAATCCAGCACCACCTCATAGTAGCTGTGGTCAGATTCAAAGATTCTGAGTTGCATCGCGGGCACCAATCGACCTTCATTGTTAAAAAACATCCGGACCTTTTTAACCGAATCCAACAGTGGAACGCGGTCCAAATATGCATCGGCAATCGCCTTTTCAGGAAATCGGAAATCCAGCCGCTCTGTCACCCTGTATGAATTATCTATAAGTGACCTGACCTTGCCCTTTTTATCGAGATTCACCTTGACCTGTGAACCATATAATGGAACCCCATAATGCGATTGCACATAGGTAAAATGAAAACCAGCGGGGCTCTCGATCATTTCGACAAATTCCAGTGCATTAATCCCGTACTGGTTTTTAAAATCAAGCTGTTTAATCAGATAATTTACAACGTGATCGTTATCTGCAACCTCTACCCTGCCCTTAAAGAAATAGGTTTTACTCCTGTCATTGTCAACATCCGGGTACCTGGGTGTTACGCCAGATTTCTGTGCGAAAATGTGAATTGGCAGGAATAGCAATATGACGGCGAGCTGTTTCAAATAAATTCCTTTTTTATCTATATACTAAATTACTCAATATTATATATAACGGTCTTCAGGCAATTTTGTTACCAGAGAGAAATTAAGTCTATGCTACAGAAATGATTGCAATAGAAAGCAGAGCCAATAGAATTCCCAACATATTTAATTTTGAAACCTTTTCCTTAAAAAAGACGATGGCTGCGAGGGCCGAAAAAACGACAATACTGATATTATTTACAGGGAATAACACAGAGCTCTTCATTCCACTGTTCTCGAAAGCTTGCAGGAGAAAATAGATAGATCCATAATTCGGTAAACCGAGCAATACGCCTGCATACACACTCTTTATGCTAAACTTCGTTTTGCAAATCACAATATTGAGCCCGGCGACCACAAATCCAATTGTTCCCGCCACCGCAAAGAGTACAGTGCTGAACCTATTGAAGTCTTCTGCAGAAATCACCCTTTCCTGTGTGTACTTCAATATTGTATCCAGCAATCCGGTTCCAAGGAACAATATGATTGGCAATACAATTATTTTCCTGGATTTTGAAAGTTTATATCCTGGTTTATAAAAGGTAAGCGCTACAGATAGTAACGCTATGGTTATTCCGGCAACCTTGAGAATGTTCAAGGTATCACCATATAGATAAATCGCAAATATAACGGGAATGATGAGCGAAACTTTTGTAGCAACAGAGGCCACAGAAACACCAACTTTCTGGGTGGTAATTGCAATTATATTGAACATAGAAATGAACAGTACTCCTGTAAAGATGGCTATGTAGATCCACTCATTGCAGTCGCTTTGTATAGAACCTGAATATCCACCATTAGCGAATAGCGCACAGAGTGCAGCCGTTATATAGTTGACTACTATCGCCTGAAAATTATTGATGCCAAATTTTTGAAATTGCTTGAATATCAAAAAGATGCAAGTGGAAGATATAATACTCAGCAGGAGATAATGCATTAGTCTCTGGAATTGGTAAGGTAAGATATGAAGTTATTACCCAGTGATTCCGTTTTCAGCTGTTCCCCTGATATCTCAGGAGCCTCTATTCCACCTCCGAAAGTAACTGGTGAAGTAATTATTCTTGCCTCATCCCACAGGTTCGCTGCTATAAATGAGCTGTGTAGCTGTGCACCACCTTCCACTAAAATGGACTGTATATCTCTGGAGGCCAGTTCATTTAGCACATTGGTGAGCAAATCCTGATCGAAGTCTAATTTGAGATGCTCTAAATTGTGCTCTCTATCAGATTTATGTTCATTTACCACGATTGTGGATGTTTTACCGTCGAGTAAATGGCTGTTCTGCGGTATTTGCAATTCCCGGTCCAATACTACCCTCAATGGATTTACCCCGTCTATTTCCCTTACTGTAAGCTGCGGATTATCAATTAAGGCAGTATTCGTACCCACCATAATAGCCTGTTCTTCACCTCGCCATTGGTGAACGAGCTGCTTTGATTGCTCGTTACTTATTGCTGTTTTTACATCGCCAGCCTTGGCCATAAAACCATCTGATGTTTGCGCCCATTTGAGAATAATAAATGGCCGCTTTTTTTTGTGGAGTGTTAAAAACCTACGGTTCAGTTCATAATTGCTTTCACTCAATATTCCTTCAATAACTTCTATCCCAGCTTCTCTCAGCTTTTCAATACCCCTTCCTTCAATTTGGATGTTGGGATCCCGATGGCCGATAACCACTTTGGGAACTCCCGCTTCAATAATCCTTCTGGTGCAAGGAGGTGTTTTGCCGAAGTGATTGCAAGGTTCGAGGTTAACGTAGAGCGTACTGCTACCCAACAGCGATTTATCTTCAACCGATTCAAGTGCTTTAATTTCAGCGTGCAGCTCTCCAAATATCGAATGGTAACCCTCACCAATAATCTCGTCTCCGAACACTACTACACAACCCACCAATGGATTAGGAGCAACTCTGCCCATGCCTTTTTGGGCAAGATCGATGCATCGCTGCATATATTTTTCGGAATCTTCAGTCAACTTTTCTGGTTTGATAAAATAATCTGTCTGATGGTAATTATTGCATTTCTAATCTGGAATAATAGCCTTCCGACACAGACAATTTTCGGAAAATTATGCAGAAATTCCTAATTTAGCAATGTGTTCACATTAGAACAAAGGGTATAATGACTTACGCCGGTAAATTTATAAGCAATGTTATCATTGCTTTTTTCTTTGTATCACCGCTCTCCTCTTTGCGCGCCCAGCCCTATTTTCAAAAAACCTTTGGTGCCACCAATTGGGAATATGGATTTGCCGTTCATCAAACTGCAGATGGAGGTTATATCATGGCTGGAGAGACTAACAGCTCTGGTGCAGGAAGCACAGATGTTTATCTGCTTAGAACCAACAACAATGGTGACACTTTATGGGTTAAAACCTATGGTGGTAGTGGAGCTGAATTCGGTTACGAGGTCCAAGAAACCAACGATAACGGATTTATCATAACGGGTCGAACAACAAGTTTTGGGGCGGGAGCTGCGGATGTCTTTCTGATTAAAACAAATTCTTCTGGAGACATTGTATGGTCTAAAACATATGGCGGAGTGTTGGATGATTTTGGCTATTCGGTACAGCAAACCACTGATAACGGATACATTGTCACCGGATGGACTCAGAATTTTGGCATTGGAGGCACAGATCTATATCTGATAAAAACCGATTCCAACGGAGATACTTTGTGGACCAGAACATTCCGTGGAACATCCGGAGATTATGGTAGGTCAGTAAAGCAAACCAATGATGGCGGATATATTGTTGCCGGATACACCAACAGCTTTGGCGCGGGAAGTAATGATATGTATCTACTGAAGACAAACAGCAATGGCGACTCATTATGGACAAGAGCATTTGGAGGAACCGGAGCTGAATACGCCTATTCAGTGGTGCAAACTGCAGACCTAGGCTACGCTGTGGTTGGATCGACCAATTCCTTCGGAAGATCGGGTACAAGTGACAACATTTATATGGTAAAAACAGATACTTCTGGGAGCATGGTCTTTGCGAAAGTGTATGGAGGAGGTGCGGGAGATGGTGGAAATGATTATGGCTACGCCATTACCGAAAACAGTGGAGGAGACCTTGCTGTTTCAGGGAGCTCCGATGGCTTTGGGGGTTCCTTCCATATTTGTTGTTTGCTGCTTACAAATAGCACTGGAGTCATGACAGGACTGCCAGGGAGCTATGGCAATTCAACGGGGCATGATTATTTTAGATCAGTACAGGCAACCTCAGACGGAGGGTATATGATGGTAGGCTATACGGAGAGTTATGGAGCCGGAGGTGCTGATATATATGTTGTTAAAACTGATGGCGCTGGCCTGAACAGCAACACTTGCGGATCTGGCTCGTTGGGAATGTTTGAAGATGCAACAGCGACTGTTGAAAGCAACACCACTACTTTGGCGGGAAGTGGTGCTACAGTGGCCAATGCCGCATTTATTACCAATGGTACAGCTACAATAGGGACTAAATTGCCTTTAGGCGTATTGCTCACAGTAACGGATATTTCTTGTTTCGGTGAGAATGATGGAGAAGTGACCGCTACTGTGGCAGCTGGCTCCCCCCCTTACTCCTACAGTTGGTCTGTTGGGCTGGATACAGGTGCTACCAATGATAGCTTGCCCGCTGGAACATTTGGCTTAACTGTTATTGACAATTTTGGCTGCACACAAACAGATAGCTTTACAATTGTTGAACCGGGCTTATTGGAAATATCTTTTAGCATAGACACCCCTGCAAATTGCAATGGAGATTCTAATGGAGTGGCCTCAGCCCTGGTGAGTGGAGGTACAGGCCCTTTTGACTATGTATGGTCAACAGGATCAAATACTTTCAATTCGCCAGATACATTTAATACTGTATCGGGCTTATCACTGGGTACTTACTATGTTACGGTAACAGATGAGAATGGCTGTACAGATATAGATACACTCGCTATGGGCCTTGGACTGGCCACGGGAGCTATAGATGCAGCTTGTCTTACCAATAATGGCAAAGCCTGGGTTATCGTATCAGGTGGAATTTTACCGTACACATACCTCTGGGATGATGGAGGGGCACAAACCACAGATACAGCTTTTTCACTCGCAGCAGGTGTATATCAAGTGGTTGTATCTGATCAGAATGGTTGTCAGGACTCTGTGTCGGTAACTATAAGCAACGGACAGGGTCCCGTTATCACCTTGGATTCTATCGTGAACATAACCTGTTTTGGAGGCAGCGACGGAGGGGTTTATGTTACTGTTACAGCCGGTTGTTGTGCGATTCCGCCATTCACCTACACCTGGTCTAACAGTGAGACAACTGAAGACATTGTAAATGTTGCGGGAGGCTCTTATACTTTAACGGCAGAGGACAGTGTTGGATGTTCAACGAGTGAAACCTACACTGTTGTCGATCCGCCTCAATTAGTGGCCACCATAACAGACAGCGTTGACATAACCTGTACGGGTGCCAATGATGGCTCAATTACCGTAGCTCCCGTAGGTGGAACAGCGCCATATACGTATTCATGGTCTCCTTCAGGAGGGTCAGGTACAACTGCGATTAATCTTGGCCCGAATACCTATACGGTTACCTTATTAGATGCGAATGGATGCGGTGCTGTGAGCAATCCTGTAACCATATCAGATCCGGCAGCATTGGCCCTGAGCACGGATACCGCCAGTGAAACATGTGTAGGTAATGATGGCAAGGCCTGGGTAATTGTCAGTGGAGGGACGGGGCCTTTCACTTACCAGTGGGATGACATCGGCACACAGACCACAGATACGGCCTCTAGTCTAAGTGCCAATACCTACAACGTAACGGTTACTGATGGAAATGGCTGCACAAATACGTCTTCCGCCACTATTGTACAGACTGGAAACCCGCCGGTTATTGTTACAGACGCCGTTGTGAATGTGACTTGTAACGGAGGCAGTGATGGAAGTATATCAATTTCTATCACCGGAGGCACCTCTGCTTTTACCTATAGCTGGTCTCCTGGCGCGCAAATTACTGACGATATTTCTGGAGTGGCAGCGGGAAACCACACCGTTACCGTAACAGATGCTGTTGGATGTGTATCCACCCTACTGTTCACGCTCACGGAACCGGCGCTGCTCAGTGGTTCTATTACAGCCAGCACGGGCCTGAGCTGTGCCGGAGCAAATGACGGCACGGCAACCTTCACCGCTACAGATGGCCAAACGCCATACACCTACTCATGGTCCGGAGGAGGAATTACCTCTTCTGTTAGCGGCTTATCACCTGGCTTGGCATCGGTGACCGTAACCGATGCATGTAACGATACAGTAACCGATGCTGTTACGATCACAGAACCCGGTGCCCACTCCTTTACCTTTACTGGAGTGGTAAATGTTAGTTGTAACGGTTTGAGCGATGGAACAGCCACTGCATCACCGATAGGTGGATCCTCTCCATATACTTACATTTGGTACACTACTCCCGGACAAACTTCGGCTACAGCCACCGGATTGCCTCAGGGAACTTATACCGTTGATGTACTCGATGCTTGTGGAAATAGCGTTACGGATTCCGTTGCCATAACTGAGGCAACAGCTCTCAGTATCTTTTTTAACGCAACTAACGATGTGGATTGTAAAGGTGGGAGTGATGGGGATGCTTCTATTGTGGCAACTGGTGGCACTACCCCATATACCTATTTATGGTCAAATGCCGGAACATCTACGGGTATTAACAACCTTACCGTAGGATTATATACAATCTTAGTCACTGATGCGAATGGATGTACATTGCTCGATTCCATTTACATCACTGAACCTGACACAGCTCTAACACTGAATTCTTCAAGCAGCAATGCGAGTTGCGGCAACGCAGATGGTACTGCTACAGTCAACCCGGTAGGCGGAACTCCAGGTTATATCTATTCATGGAACACCACTCCTTCTCAATCAGGGCAAACTGCCACGGGATTAACTATGGGAACTTATACAGTAATAGTCACGGATGCCAATCTCTGTACTGAAACTGACTCAGTGATGATAAGCCAACCACCATCCCCCGTTCCATCAACTACACTTAATTCCTTGCCCAGCTGTCCCGGTGACTGCGATGCGACGGCAACAGTCGCAGCTACCGGTGGGATTACACCTTACACTTATTTATGGGATGATCCCATGTCTCAATCCACCACGCTGGCAACAGGTTTATGTGCAGGGGATTACGTTGTTACTGTCATCGGAAATGATGGATGCTCAGCTACGGATTCAATTAATATTCCAGATCCTGCCGCCTTAGTTGCCAATGTGACCGGTAGCAATCCATCGCCTGGGGGATGTGACGGATCAGCAACAGCTAATATGACCGGTGGGACGCCTCCCTATACCTACCTCTGGGATGACACCAACATGCAAGTGGTACAAACAGCAATTGGACTCTGTTCTGGAGAATATTCAGTAGTTGTTACAGATAGCAAGGGATGTTTTACAACCGGAGAAATCTCACTTATTGAGACGAAAGAAATATTTCTACCCACTGCGTTTTCTCCCAACAAAAGTGGAGCGAATGATGTGTGGTATCTGAGAGGGGATATTCAAGCAATGCATATAATTGTGTACAATCGATGGGGCGAAAAGGTATTCGAATCAAAAGATCAGGCCAAGGGTTGGGATGGTACGCACAGAGGAAAGCCTCTCAGCTCAGACACTTACTCCTATTATTTGAAGATCACAGAAATTGACGGTGCAAAACTAATTATGGAAGGCAATGTATTGCTGATAAGATGATGAGATTGAAGAAACACGTAATTGTTGTTTTTTCGGTAGTGCTCATTGCGAATGCACAGGGGCAGGATGTGCATTTTTCTCAGTATTATGCTTCTCCAATTTTTATGAATCCGGGTACTACGGGTTCATTTGAAGGTAAAATGAGGGCTGCGATCAATTATCGCAATCAGTGGTTAACCGTTGGTAAGCCCTACTCCACTTACTCTGCATCTTACGAAATTGCATTGCTTAAGAAAAAGCAAAGCACTAACTACTTAGGTATTGGACTTAATTTTCTGCAAGACAAGGCCGGCCTGGCGGCATTTAAAAGAACGGAGATTAATCTCGCACTCGCCTATAATGTTCAATTGAATGAAGCCAATAACGTAGCCTTAGGAGTGCAGGGGGGATATCATTTGCGCAGTGTTGATCAGAGTGAGTTGACGTGGGACAGTCAATATAACGGAAGCCAATACATAGAAGGATCGGAATCTTACGAAGACATAAAGCCCACCTTTGGCAATGTTGATGTGGCAGCTGGGTTGCTCTGGCGCTATGTACTGGGAAAGCAAGGGGATATAAATGTTGGTTTTGGAGCTGCACATCTAACGCGGCCGAAACAGCAATTTGCGGGAACGAGTTTAGATAAATTGCCTATGAAATTCACCATTCATGGAGAGGGCCGGTTTACCAAAAGGATGAGCGATTTGGCCTACTATCCCAACTTCCTGGTAGCACTGCAGGGACCGAATCGTGAAATCAATGCTGGAATCATGTTTAGATATATGATGAAAGAGAGCTCCAAGTACACCTCTTTTGTAAGGGGTAATTCCGTTCACTTTGGCGCCAACTATCGACTGGGGGATGCCGTGATCATAATTTTAGCACTTGAACTCGCTGACTGGAAAATCGGATTGAGCTACGATATAACTGTCTCTAAGTTCACTACCGCAACCAGCAGCGTTGGGGGTTTCGAGATTACCCTGGTTTACATGAAAGTCGACTAGCTTAGGTGAGATATTTCGAAATTGCCGCTAGAAAGTTTGCAAAAACATTTTTATTTCCCGCCACAATCTCACCTCCAAAAATAAAGTCCTCGCCCCCTTTAAAATCAGTAACCTCACCACCCGCTTCTTTTACAATTATTACTCCCGCCGCCACATCCCAGGCGCTTAGTCCATATTCGTAAAAGCCCTCGCCCCTACCACATGCCACATACGCCAGGTCAACCGCAGCAGATCCAAACCTGCGAAGGCCATGTGTTTCTTCCATAAAGTATTTGAACAGAGCGAGGTACGCATCCAGACGGGAATAGTCCCTGTTGGGAAAGCCCGTAATGATTAAAGAATCTTCCAGTTTACTTGCTTTTGACACCTGAATTTTCTCTCTATTCATGTGTGCTCCACCTCCTTTCCAGGCATAGAAACACTCATCCAAATTTATCTCATAGATCACTCCCAACACAACATCGTCTCCATCCATTAAAGCAATGCTAATGGAATAGCATGGAACGGAATGAATGAAGTTTGTCGTACCATCCAATGGATCGACTACCCATGTGTAGCGCTCCCCTTTTTTGGAAGAGGTATCTTCTTCCGTAATAAATCCAGCTTCAGGAAGCAATTTCCCCAATCCCTCAACCAGCAGCTGTTCTGCATTTTTATCGACGTAGGTAACGAAGTCGTGGAGCCCTTTGGACTCTACATCTTCAACCTTAACTTTTCCTGCTTCCCCTCTTAAAAACTTACCAACCTCTCTGCTGAGATCGCATGTTTTTTCCGTTAATATCTCAAGATTCATGTTCGCTATTTTTGGCTAAATTTAAAGACTTTTTACTTGTATATATTTTATACCATGGCGCTCGATCTATTTTCACAAGTTGAAGAAAAGGCCATTACAAAAGAGGAGTACGACAGCTCCTTTCTGGAAGAGCTGGCCAAGCTCAACCCCGCTCAAAAGAAAGCCGTAGAGCATATTGAAGGGCCTGTGCTGGTTATTGCGGGACCGGGAACAGGAAAAACACATCTGCTAGCTGCAAGGATCGGAAACATTCTAAAAAATACGGATGCACTGCCTTATAACATCCTTTGCCTGACCTACACCGAAGCCGGGACAATAGCCATGCGCAAGCAATTACAGAAATTCATCGGGCCCGCTGCTTATAGAGTTAGCATCTATACCTTTCATGCTTTTTGCAATGATATAATCCAGCGAAATCCGGCATATTTCGGCAATCGTGAGCTAGAGCCAATTTCAGAGCTGGAAACCGTTGATCTACTGATGAAATTACTGGATGGGCTCGATGCGTCCAATCCGCTTAAAAGATTGTCGGGCCAGATTTATTATGACGTCCCATTGATGAAGGATCTCTTCAGAAAAATGAAGGAAGAGTCGTGGACACCAGAATATATTGGAAAGTGTATTGACAGCTACCTGGAAGATCTTCCGCTCCGCGATGCGTTTATTTACAAGAAAGCCAACTCGAAAAAAGACATCCAAGCTGGTGACGTTAAACAGCACCTGATAGACAAGGAAGCTGATAAAATGACCAAGCTCAGGGAGGCATCGCAGCTGTTTTCGAAGTACAGAGAGCTGATGAAAAGGAACAATCGCTATGATTATAACGACATGATTTTGTGGGTGTTGGAAGCATTTAAAAAAGACGAAGACTTTTTGAGAATACAGCAGGAGAAATACCTCTACTTTCTGGTAGATGAGTACCAGGATACGAACGGAGCCCAAAATGAATTGCTGAATTTTCTTATCAATTATTGGGATAAGCCCAATGTGTTTACCGTTGGTGATGACGATCAATCCATATTTGAGTTTCAGGGGGCGCGGATGCGCAACATCATGGACTTTTATGAAGCCTATCGCGATGACATGAAGGTTATTTTGATGGAAGACAATTATCGCTCTTCCCAACATATCTTGGATGCTTCGAGGATGCTGATCGAAAACAACAATGAGCGCCTGGTGAATCGAATAGAGGGTTTACAAAAAGTGCTCACCGCCAAAAATGATGAGGTTGCATCCTCAGACATACATCCAGAAATCATTAGCTACTACAACATAAAGCATCAGGAGGCGAGTATTGTCGACGAAATAGAAGAGCTACACAAAAATGGAGCAGTGCTCAATGAGATTGCCGTAATATTCTTCAGGCACAGACAAGCAGAGGAGATTATCAACACAATGGAGAAAAAGGGTATTCCTTATAACGTTACCCGAAAGATCAACATCCTTGAGCTACCGCTCATTCAAAATCTCATTAAAATTCTCGATTACATCAACCTCGAAACGCAGCGGCCGCACAGCGCTGAGCACCACTTGTTTGAGATTATGCACTTCAATTTCTTAGGATTGTCATCCAGGGATGCAGCCAAGATCATGTATTATTCAGGAAGTGACTGGAAATTAAAGCTTAGAGAAGTGCTTACAGATAAAGATGCGCTGGAAGGGCTGAATCTTGAGAGTTTGAAGGCTGTATCAGAATTTGAACGTGAAATTAACCACTGGATCCAGGAAAGTGCGAATACAACCCTACAGGCACTCTTCGAAAAGATTATCAACAGAGGTGGCGTACTGAAGGAAATAATGAATTCTCCTGATAAAACCTGGCTGATGCAAGTACTCATCAGCTTCTTTGATTTTATCAAGGAGGAGAGCATGAAAAATGCAAAACTATCGCTTAAAGTGTTCCTTCAGACACTGGAAAAAATGGAGCTGAATAAGATTCCCATCAATGTAAACCGAACTGTTTTTCAAGAAGACGGCGTGAATTTTGTGACAGCTCATAGCTCAAAAGGATTGGAGTTTCAGCGTGTTTTCCTGATAGGATGCAATGCTGATGTGTGGGATAAGAAAGGAAGAAGTTACGCCTATTCTTTGCCCGACACACTTACCCAGACAAATCTCGAAAACATGGAGGAGTCGGCGAGAAGGGTATTTTTTGTGGCCATGACCAGGGCAAAGGAACACCTGCATATTTCGTACGCAGCCCGAAACAACAAAGGTAAAGATTTGGAGAAGTCGCTATATGTGGCAGAGCTGCTGGAAGGATCGGACCTCAAAATAGAAGAGAAACACCTTTCCACGGAAAGAATTACAGAACTCTCCATGGAGGGTTTAACAGAGCTGATTTTACCCAAGGCAGACTTGCTGGATACAGACTTTATCTCGGCGAAGCTCGAGAATTACAGTCTCAGCGTTACCCATTTAAATAAATATCTCGAATGTCCGGTAGCCTACTACTACAGTGTTATCCTGAGAGTGCCGGCTGCTAAAAATGATTCCATGGCTTTTGGATCTGCGGTGCATTGGGCGCTGAAAAGCTTATTCGATAAGATGCAGGAATCCGGAAAAGACAAATTTCCACCCAAGGAGGAGCTGGTATCCGATTTCATGTTTGATATGCGAAGAAATGAAGCGTCATTTAATGAGCAGCAGTTTAAGAGGAGAAAAGAATTGGGCCAGGAAATATTGCCGGCCTACTATGACAAGTATGTAAATACCTGGAACAGGGTGGTGGTTTCAGAGTACAACATTACCAACGTTGAAATGGATGGAATTCCGCTCAATGGAAAGCTCGATAAGATGGAGTTCAACAATAGAGAAGTGAATGTGGTAGACTATAAAACAGGAAAGGTAGAAAATGGGTTAAAGAAGCTAAGGCCACCAAGTGATAAGGACCCATTGGGCGGCGATTATTGGAGACAGGTTGTTTTTTACAAAATATTAATGGATGAGCTGCGGCCTAAAAAGTGGACCATGGTAAGTGGCGAGATAGATTTTATTGAAAGGGCAACTTCCAAGGAAAAGGATTTTGTGAAGAGGGAAATTGTTGTTGAGAGAGGTGATATTATAATCGTAAAGGAGCAGATCAGGCAGACCTGGGACAACATTATTGGCCAAAAATTTGAGGTGGGCTGTAACAAGGAAGAATGCGCCTGGTGTAACTTTGTTAAGAATCAATACGTTTCAAAGGAGAGTTTGGCAGTTGAAACAGAGGAAGAGGATATAATAACAACTTAAAAAAATGAGTTCAATGACCAGGAATATCTCAGATATAAAGCTACCTATAGTACTCCTTGCCGCAATGCTAGTCTTTCATACAGGGTACACCCAGGAGCTGACACCAACCTATACAGAAGCAGTACTCAACGTAACAGTCGTAAGTGAGGCAGGTAGCCCACCTGTAGGGGATACAATAAGGTTCGTTCCCGAAGGTGCTGAGGATGGCTATTATGGAGTTACAGATGAGTCAGGGAAATTCTCACTTCTCATACCCAACAACAAAACCTACGAGGCTCGATTCAAGAACAGCCAGAACCAAATTCAAAAAGCCTCAATTCCGTTACCCGGAAATGAAAAAATTGTATTTGACTTCAAGCTCAACTATGAATTGCCCAGGGTTTATACGCTGGATCAGGTGTTTTTTGCTACAGGTAAGGCAATTCTAACTGCGGTATCATTTAAAGAATTGAACGAATTGGTTGAAGTGATGAAGTTCAAGACAGAAATGAAAATTGAAATTGGGGGCCACACAGACGATGTAGGTGAAGACTCGGCTAACCAGCGATTATCGGAAAGCCGGGCTAATGCGGTGCGAAACTACCTGATCAAAAACGGAATTGAAGGCGATAGGGTATCGGCAAGGGGGTATGGCGAAACAAAGCCCGTTGCTTATAACACAACACCAGAAGGACGTCAGAAAAACCGAAGAACGGAAGTGAGGATTCTCAGTCAGTAATCAATCGTTTGGTTTTCTTCTCTGCACCTTTTTCTCACCCTGCATTTTCTTGGCTTTCAATCTACGTTCTTTTGACGCCTTTGTGGGTTTACTCGCTTTTCGGGGTTTAATTGTTTTCAGGCTTTGCTCTAACAAAACAAAGAACTTCTCGATTACGCGCAGCTTATTTTGAGCTTGAGACCTGGTAGCACCCGACGTGAGCTTTAGAACGCCTTCATTGTTTACTCTCGACGCGAGCTTTTCTCGAATAATCTTTTTTTGGTGATCCGTCAACAAATTCGTCTTCTCCAGATCAAAATTCAGCTCCACTTTGGTCTCAACTTTGTTCACATGCTGGCCACCAGCTCCTCCACTACGGGAAGTTTTGAAAACAAATTCCATTTCAAACTTATCGTGAGCTAGTTTCATAATGGGTCAACATCCACAATTACCCTGGTTGATTTACCAATTTTCGTCAGCTTAAACGCTTCTATCTCCGTGGCTAGCTGTGCCTTGGCTTTGATAATTGATGCGGGCGACTCAATTTTAAGCAACATGACTTTGTTGTACATATTTCTAACCCTGGCAATGTGGGGGTATTCCGGCCCCAGCAATCTATCACCAAAATGTTCTCTCAGCTGAGTTGCCAGGATTTTTGCTCCTTCATCCAGCTTCGACGCCTCTCTGTGCCGCAATGTAATATCGATAATTCGAAAAAACGGGGGGTACCTGAACTTAATCCTTTGCGTTAGCTCATCTTCATACATCCCTTTGTAATCGTTGCTGAGAACCTGATGGATCGTGGGATGCGACTTGCTAAAGGTTTGCAGTATTACGGTACCTCGCTTCTTCTTTCTACCCGCCCTACCCGCTACCTGTGCCATCAGCTGATAAGCTCTTTCATGGGCCCGAAAATCCGGAAAGTTCAGCATGCTATCGGCGTTCAATATTCCCACCACACTTACATTGTCAAAATCTAAACCCTTTGCTACCATTTGTGTACCTACCAGAATATCGATAGCACCTTCCTCAAAATCGCCTATTATTTTGCTATAGGCGTGCTTGCTTCTGGTAGAGTCCAGATCCATTCTGCGTACTTTCGCATTTGGGAAAGTCTCAGCCAAATCCTCCTCTATCATCTCCGTTCCAAATCCTCTGGTTTGCATGTCGCCATTTCCGCAGGCCCCACACTTTGTTATAATGTCTTCAGAGTACCCACAATAATGACACTGCATCCTGTGATTGTACTTATGATATGTTAGTGTAACATCACAATTAACACATTGTGGAATCCAGTTGCAGGTATTGCATTCTAAAAAAGAAGAAAAGCCGCGACGATTTTGAAAAAGTATTATTTGCTCTGATAGGCCCAGTGCACATTCCATCTCTTCAATCAGCTTTGCAGAGAAATGAGAGACTATTCTTTTCTTACGGTGCTCCTCTGACAGATCCACTGGAATAATTTCGGGCAGCACCATACCTGCATATCTGATTTTGAGCTCAACCAAACCATATTTCCCGGATATTGCGTTGTGATAGCTCTCAACAGCAGGAGTAGCCGTGCCCAGCACGGTCTTAGCACCATGTAATCCAGCCAAATAAATGGCCGCATCCCGAGCATGATAGCGAGGCGCAGGGTTGTATTGCTTAAACGAATTTTCGTGCTCCTCATCTATAATCACCAAACCAAGATGTTGAAAAGGTAGAAACAAAGCCGAACGCGCACCAATGATTACATCAAAGTTCTCATCTGACCCGGATGGAGACTCCCCAAGAATGGAATTCCACACTTCCACTCTTTCGTTCTCATTGAATTTGGAATGATATACCCCTACTCTATTTCCAAAGTGCTTTCTCAATCGGGTAATGATCTGAGCTGTTAATGCAATTTCCGGTAATAGATAAAGCACTTGCTGTCCTTTTCCCAGCACTTTCTGAATCAGCTTTATATAGATTTCGGTTTTACCACTGGATGTTATACCATGCAGCAGTACCACCTCTTTCGTCTGATGCAGCTTATTGATCTGGGAAAATGACTTTTTTTGCGGGTCTGTGAGTTGAACCAATGCACCATTTTCGGCGTTGGCCGAGCTCATGGTTAGCCTCCCAATTTCTTTGTTGTACAGCTCCAGCACTTCTTTCTTGACCAATTGGTTCAGTATTCCTGAAGAAGAGCTGGTCGATTTCAGCAATTCCAGCTTTAATACCTCACTCGGGCCAGTGTGATATCTGTTGGACATGGTGATATAGCCCATGAGCAGCTCCAATTGCTTGGGAGCCTTGCTGAGCTGATCAAAGATCACTTTTAAATCCTCTTCATTATCCACACCCTTTGCAAGCCGCACACAGGACACCGTTTTGGGTTTGAATTTCTTCTTCAGTTTTTCTGTTACCGTAATTACGCCCTTCTCCAACATAGATTTAATCAGCGGGATCGTAATTTTCTGGTCAATTATTTTGCTCACCTCACCCAGATTCAAACTTCCATGAATCTCCAGTGCATCGACAATCAGAAATTCTTTGTCGTTTATTGGAACCTGTTCCGAATTATATTCAGGGTTAAGCTCAATCAGGGATTCACTGGCTAGCTTCAGCCCGGAAGGAAGCGCTGAAGCCATTACCTCGCCTATTGTACACATGTAGTATGCTGAAATCCATTGCCAATGTTTGAGCTGGGTTCCGTTAACGATAGGCTTGGAATCCAGCACCGACAAAATATATTTTGCCTGGTAATTTGAAGGTGCCGTTTCATGAATGGAGAATACGATAGCGCTGTACACCTTCGATTTTCCAAACTGGACCACTACTCTTTTACCAACTTGTACTTCGTCACCCATTTCGAATGGAACGCGGTACGTATAGAATTGCCTTAAGGCCAGCGGAAGAATGACATCTGCAAAATATGTTTTCCTCTCAGTCAAAATAAAATAAACAAATTAAATATAGATCTTGCGCGAATAGCGTTATCCCGATAATGTTTCAACAATATTCAAGAGGTGCTTATTGATGTTTTTGTGGTGCTTACATGCCTTTTCGAAGGGTGTAAAGCTTATGTCCCTATGAATAATTCCTATCATCTCATTGGTTTTCCCTTCCAATAATGCAGTAACGGCGCCAACTCCGAGCCGGCTCGCCAGCACCCGGTCCATACATGTTGGTGCCCCACCCCTCTGCATGTGCCCCAAGATAGATACTCGCGTGTCATAGTCAACATAATGCTCCTTCACTTTGGCAGCGATTTCCAATGCACCACCGGCATCATCGCCTTCAGCAACGATTATAATACTACTTGAATTTTTATTTTCTCCACGCCTCTGTAAATAAGCAATCAGCTCATCAACGTGGGTCTTGGTCTCTGGTATTAGTACGGCTTCTGCTCCTACAGCTATTCCACTTCTCAAGGCAATAAATCCCGCGTCCTTTCCCATTACCTCAATTATAAATAGTCTGTTGTGTGCTTCCGCCGTATCTCTGATTTTGTCTACAGCCTCCACCACTGTGTTGATGGCTGTATCGTAACCGATTGTAAAATCAGTTCCGTACATGTCATTGTCAATAGTACCTGGAATTCCAATTACCGGAAAATTGAATTTTGATATGAACTCATTCGCGCCGCGAAAAGTTCCATCGCCTCCTATTGCTATCAAAGCATCGATGCCTTTCTGCCGGAGGTTATCATAAGCCTTTTGCATACCCGCTGAAGTTTTGAATTCTTCACACCTCGAAGCTTTCAAGATAGTCCCCCCGCGCTGAATAATATTACTCACATCGCTTGTTCCCAGGCTCACAAAATCTCCTTCCAGCATTCCCTGATAACCACTTCCTATACCGCTTATCATTAGGTCCGCATTCAGTGCTGACCTCACAACAGCTCTGATACATGCGTTCATCCCCGGCGCATCTCCGCCCGAGGTAAATACGCCAATATGCTGAATCTTCCTATCCATGATTAAAGCTACTGTTTTACTGCGTAAAGATATTTGTTTAATGTGAGTAAATAGGACCAACAGTTGATAAATATTTGGTAATCCGGCATTTCATTTTGATACATTTGTTTGCAACACAAGCACCATGCATTTAGCAGCAATCGATTGGGCGATTATAGCAGTTTTCCTGCTGATATCACTATATATTGGATTAAAATATCGAGATCAAGCGGGGAAAAATCTGACGGCATTTTTTCTGGGAGGAAGGAACTTGCCCTGGTACATTGCCGGAATCTCCATGGTGGCAACAACCTTCGCCGCAGATACGCCACTGTGGGTTACCGAGAAAATTGCACAGCATGGAATCTCCGGAAATTGGATGTGGTGGAACATGCTTATAGGTGGAATGTTAACAACATTCTTCTTCTCAAGGCTTTGGCGACGGGCCAATATTCTTACGGAGCTAGAATTTATCGAATTGCGATACAGCGGTAAACCTGCGAGGTTCTTGCGGGGGTTCAAATCTATATATCTGGGCGTATTCCTGAACGCAGTTGTAATTGGATGGGTAAACTCAGCCATGGTGAAAATTCTGGAAGTCTTTTTTGAAATTGATTTTAACGAAGCGCTGATGTGTGTTGGTGTTTTGATGATCCTGGTGGCCTTTTACAGTAGTTTATCTGGCTTAATGGGTGTTGTTATTACTGATGCCATTCAATTTGTTATGGCAATGTTAGGATGCATTGTCCTGGCTGTTATTGTTCTTAATTCTGATGACATTGGGGGCATGGACGGCTTGAAATCAAAATTGGCAGGTCAGGAATGGAGGCTGGACTTCTTTCCTAAAATTACCAGCGACACCGGTATTGGAGAAGCCGCTTCAATTTTCAGTTTGTCCATAGGAGCTTTCCTGTCTTACGTTGTCATACAGTGGTGGGCGAGTTGGTACCCTGGTGCGGAACCGGGTGGAGGAGGTTATGTTGCACAGAGAATGATGAGTGCCAAAAATGAAAAACACGCCATCTACGCGACATTGTTTTTTCAAATCGCCCACTATTGTCTTCGGCCCTGGCCCTGGATCATTGTTGGGCTGTGCGCCTTTGTATTGTACCCAGATTTGCCAATGAACGAATCTGGAAAAGGTTTTGTGCTGGTAATGCGTGATTATCTTCCCGCCGGATTAAAAGGAATGCTATTGGTGGCGTTTCTCGGTGCTTATATGAGCACTATATCTACGCAATTGAACTGGGGAGCCAGCTACCTTACCAATGATTTGTACAGGAGATTTATCAAACCGGAATCTGCGTTTTCTGATGAAGGATTAGCACAAAAGCACTATATCAGAGCAGCGAAATTATTCACCGTAGGCATTATGTTGTTCGCGTTCTATGCAACCACTCAAATAACGTCTATTGATGCGGCTGCCAGATTTCTCATAGACTGCGGGGCTGGGCTGGGAATGGTGTTGATACTCAGGTGGTACTGGTGGCGCATAAATGCCTGGAGCGAAATAGCGGCAACAATAGCGCCGTTCTTCGCCTACTCCTTCTGCAAATTCTGGTTAGAGGAGCATCTGGGCAGTGACTTTGTATTGAACAACGGGACATTATTCGTAACAGTAGGATTTACCACGTTGGTATGGGTCATTGTTACCTTTCTAACCCCGCCAACCGCTGAATCCACGTTATCCAAGTTCTATAATCTGGTTAAACCACTGGGGGCTTGGTCACAATTCCGAAATGCAGATGAAAGCTCTCCAGATGAAGGCAAAATCATGTGGCTCGTGTTTAGCTGGATCTCGGCAATAATTATGACCTATTCAACCCTGTTTTTAACTGGAAAGTTAATCCTTCAAGAATGGGATGATTCAATAGCTTGGGGCGTTGTCGCCACAGCATCATTTTTGTGCTTCAAAATGATCGTTAAAAAATCGAAGATTTTAGACGATTAACAGAGAAAATTGAATGTACATTTTTTTTGTGGTTTCATTAAAATTGCTTTACTTGCGGACTTAATTCTTAATAATTTTTAGTCATGAGATTAACTATGGATTCAAAGAATTTAAAACCATTTTTCATCGCATTATTGGCATCCTTATTTATGTTGGGTTGCGAAGGTGGAGAAGAACTGAAAGACACCGTCGATGAAATAGAAATTGAAGATAGTGGCACCAATATAGTGGAGCTAGGTGGGGTTGTCTTTTGTATACCCTCTCCAGTCCAAACAGCAATTTTGGTGAAGGATGTAGGTGCCGCCTACGATGGCTCGCTGCTCAACTCTCCTGATAATCGCAATAGTTATTCGACTAATTTTCTTAAGGCCCTAAACCTTGGGATATATGGGGCAGATTTGGGGTACTCTACAATCTATGAGCAACCACAGGATGGTATCAGATATCTGAAGACCATTCGAAACCTGGCAGACGATATTGGAGTGGCATCCGCATTTGGACCTGAGATCATGAAGAGGATTAACCAAAACATTGGCGATCAGGATTCTCTTCTCTCCATGGTTGGAGCTTGTTACAGATCACTAAACTCATTTCTACAGGAGAATGACCGAAGCGATGTATGTGCCCTGGTGCTTACCGGGACCTGGGTTGAAAGCACCTATTTTGTTACAAAGATATCTGGCGTTTTTGAAAGTCAGGAGTTAACGAATAGGATTGCAGAACAAAAAGGCACATTGGAAAACCTCATTAAACTTATTGAACCGTACTATAACGATCCGCAATTCACTGAGTTACTAGACGATCTGTACGATATTTCAGATGTTTTTGACCATGTACAGGTATCTTATGAATACGTTAAACCATCAGTAGATGAGGCGAAAAAGCTGACCACAATAAATTCCTTTTCTAAGGTGACTATATCAGAAGATCAAATTCAGTTAATTTCAGACAAAATCGCGAATCTCCGTGATTTAATAACGGGATAAAACAAGATTCAACTCTCTAATTTGTAAAAAACCAGACAATGAGTAACTACGTTAAAATATTTTTGATCACATGCGCATCATTGTTGGCCTTTGACGGATACGGTCAGTGTGACTCAACCGTAAAGCGCTGTGCGGACCATTTAACTACAAAATTTATTTCTGATGGACAACAGTATCGTTCGTTGCTGATTGGCGATGAAGTAGCAGAGTTTCACGCAACATTTTATGGAAACAGCACTTATAGAATTTGTGGATGCACGGGTAATTCTGATGGAGATTTGATATTTTCACTTTACGATGAGCAAGGGAATTTACTCTTTACGAATAACGATTACAGAAATGCACCGTTTTGGGATTTTGAATTTAAAGGGACTGTTGACTTAACTATCGAGGCTCGGTTGGAATCTATGAACCAGTCATCAGGTTGTGCTGTAATGCTAATAGGGTTTAAGCGCTAATAATTTCTACCTTTTAGTAAGTAGGGCACAAACCGAGAGGCATTATAACTATTTTGTTTTAATGTCTTTTGTATTTTTTGTAACAAGTTAATCTACGTTAATACCTGATCAGTGAGTGAAAGAATACTAAAAGCCTTAATGCAGCTTTTTGCCATTATCTCCGAAGTAGATATTGATGGATTATCTACTGACAGACGGTATATAGTAGAGCTATTCTTAAAACAACAACTGAATCAGGAGTTGGTCGATGAATACCTAAAGGTATTTGACGAGTTTGTAGAGAGTCAAACGAAAAAGGGGGCCAGCGCAAAGAAAAAGAAACGGACTTCTGTAAACTCTGTTAAGATTCTGAGGATTTGTACTCAGATAAACGAAGAGTTGGCACAACCGCAAAAAGTTGTTGTTCTGCTCAGGCAAATCGAATTTATTTTCTCTTCCGGAAATCCATCGGAACAGGAAATAGAATTTGTTACTACCATAGCTGAAACATTCAATATAAGCCAGGAGGAGTATAACCGCATTTATTCTTTTGTGAAAAACAATCAGGAAGAAGTTCCTGAATCCTCCAAAATTCTCATTATAAACGACAAGGAGACCAACAGCATTCCTGAGATAAAGCACATTGCCATAGAGAATCTTACAGGTCAGCTACGTTTTTTACTGATTTCCAGTATAAATATGTACTTACTGAGATATTATGGATCTGGGGAATACTACTTGAACGGACAAATTATCAATCGTGATACTGTATATGTTGTCAACCCAGGTTCTTCGTTGAGAAGCTCTAAAATTCAGCCTATATACTATAGTGACATTGTAAGCAGCTTTATGAGCAGCAAGACAGCTGATAAGATTGTTTATGAAGTAAAGGAGTTAGAATTCAAGTTTCCAGCGGGAAACATAGGAATTCAATCGATGAATCTCAAGGAGGAATCCGGAAGAATGATCGCTATTATGGGAGGATCAGGCGCTGGCAAATCAACTTTATTAAACGTGTTGAATGGTGTCGAAGTTCCTTCAAGTGGTCAGGTTCTCATCAATGGCATTGATATCCATAAAGACAAAGAACAGGCCGAGGGCATTATCGGTTTTGTTCCTCAAGACGACCTGCTTATGGATGACCTTACGGTATTCCAGAATCTATACTATGCGGCTAAACTGTGCTTTGGAAATTTTTCTGACGATAAGATTTCAGAAATGTGTGTGAATTTGCTGGGAGATATTGGATTGCAAGAGGCAAAGGATTTAAAAGTGGGCAGTCCGCTTGAAAAAGTGATTAGCGGTGGTCAAAGAAAAAGATTGAACATAGCCCTTGAGCTTATCAGAGAACCTTCTGTACTATTTCTCGATGAACCAACATCAGGATTATCTTCTAGAGATTCTGAAAACATCATGGACCTTTTAAAGGAACTTGCTCTAAAAGGCAAATTGATATATGTAGTAATACACCAGCCTTCATCTGACATTTTCAAGATGTTTGACAAGCTGATAATCCTGGATGTTGGTGGTTATATCATTTACAATGGCAACCCGATAGATGCGGTTGTTTACTTTAAAAAGCTTGTGCAGCACATCAATCCCGATGAAAGCGAATGTATACAGTGTGGTAACGTAAATCCCGAACAGATTTTCAATATTATCGAATCTAAGATCGTAGACGAATATGGAAATCTAACGAGAACCAGAAAAACAACTCCTAATCAATGGAATGACGCTTACATGGAGAAAATTGAGCCAGTGGTTCAAAATCAACAAATAGACACATCCAGTAAAATACCGAAGAGCACCTTTAAAATCCCTAATATCTTCAAGCAGGTTAGAGTATTTATTACAAGAGATGTTCTTTCCAAGTTGATGAACAAACAATACATGGGCATCAGTATGTTGGAAGCACCCGCGTTGGGCTTGCTGCTGGCTTATTTCATGAAATATTACAACACCGATATATCGAACAAAGTGGGATACATTTTTAGAGAAAATGGGAACATTCCTTTGTTTATGTTCATGTTGGTATTGATTATGTTGTTCATTGGATTAACGGTAGCCGCGGAAGAAATCATCAAAGACCGCAAAATATTAAAGCGTGAGGCATTTTTAAACCTGAGCAGGGGAGGTTATCTTTTTTCTAAGATCGTGATTATGTTTGGAATTTCAGCAATCCAGTCAATTACGTTGATATTATTAGGAAATGCCATACTGGAGATTAAAGGAATGACACTGGACTACTGGTTAATCCTGTTCTCCTTGTCCTGTTTTGCAAATATGCTGGGCCTGAATATCTCTTCGGCGTTTAACTCAGCCGTTACCATTTATATTCTCATCCCTTTCATTGTTGTTCCTATGTTATTATTCAGCGGTGTAATGGTGAAATTTGACAAACTAAACCCATCTATTATTGTTCACAATAGCGTGCCAATGATTGGTGAAGTTATGGTTACCAGATGGGCATATGAGGCTATGGTGGTAAATCAGTTTAAGACCAATAATTTTGAAAAACACTTCTATGGATACGACAAGAAAAAGAGCATTTCAGATTTCAAGAAAAACTACTGGATTCCGGATCTAAAGAGCAAGGTGGATTACTGTATTATCAACATCAGTAAGAAGGAAAGTGAGGATCAAGTGAGATACGCCCTGGATTTGGTAAAAAATGAGCTTAATCTGGGTGTCTTGCCATTTAAGGAAATCAGCGCTATCTTCCCAATCACGCTCATCGACAGTATCAATTATGATTCGTTTGATGTAGATTATGGAAAGCGACTGAAAACTTACTTAGAAAAGCTGCATAGGTATTACATTAAAAGGTATAATAACATCACTAAAAGTAAGGATAAGCTAGTGGCACAAATGAACAGTACTGAAGCAAAGCGAACGAAATTCATACGAATCAAGAATATGTATGACAATGAGGCACTGCGGGATTTAGCCGTTAATAAAAATGAAATTAACAGGATTAAGGAGATTGATGGTGAGCTTGTACAGCAAGCTGATCCGATTTACATGAATCCTGTGAATACGGGTAACATAAGAACTCATTTCTTTGCTCCCGAAAAGAGATTATTCGGTAAACTATACAGTACTTTCTGGATTAATATCCTGGTTATCTGGATTATGTCTTTTGGCCTAATGGTCAGTCTTTACTTCAACTTGTTCAGGAAGTTTCTGGAATATCCTGGAGAGCTGATAGGAAAGATTCAAAAGTTGTTCGTAAGGAAGGAAACAGCATAGCATAATTAAGCCTTCTTATCTTAATTAGATTATATTACTCATCCGTTATTGTATTGAACAGAGGTAATGTGTCCGCAACGGGAATAAACAACAAACCGCCCCTCACATATTCTTATGTGAGGGGCGGTTTGTTTAATGCTAGTCTGAACTGAAGAAGGAAGGAAGTTTATTCCTCTTCTATCGCTATTTTCTCAAAAGGTACAGTTACGATCGCCTCATAGTCGCCTCCAGCTTCGAGCATGTCCTCGTCATCCTCTTCATAATACCAATGTATTACCATCTGCGTTCCACCCTTCTTATGGATACCTTCAAGTGCCTTAAATACATCCAGGATACACTTTGAAGAACTTGTATTAAAATACTCCAACTGCACCTCGACGTTAGTCTTCGGCTGAGGACTATTGCCGTACTCATCCAACCACTCTAAAAGCTCCTTGTAAAATTCCAGTGAGTTTTCTGGAATAGATCTTCCACGAATTTCGATATGCCCTTTGTCAGGATCAAAATTAATCAAGGGGGTTTTAGGTGTTGGTTCAATACTTATTGTATCCATATCTATGATTTTAATTTATTCGGTAAATATATTATTAAATAGTACTAATTAATATGTGAAATTTTAATGTCCAAGCTAAAAAATGAATACTCATCATCTATCAGTTTAAAATTATATCCTAATTTTTGGCCAGTCCTTCGCGCAATATCTACCAAGCCAAGTCCGCCGCCACCTTTTTCAGAGAAAGAATCATTATTGAGAATTTCCTTATAGAGTGCTTTTAACTCGTCCTTATCCATCTTATTAATTCTATCCATTTTCTCGGTTAGAGGCGGAATATTTTCAGTGATAATATAATTACCAGTCATTATGTTATACATCTCTTCATCCTTGCCAATCATAAATATAGCTGTCCTGGCGCGTTTTGAGCGATCATCAACTGGTGCCACTTCATCAACGTGATGATACAAGTTCTGAAGACATTCAACCAGCACATTGTATACCCTCTTTTTTGTTTTAGATTTTTCCTCGAAATTATCGAGTTTAGCTTCCATTATCTGAAGTATAGAAGTGAGTAAATCAGATGTGATCTCACCCTTAAAGGAGAGCATGATATTGCTGCGTTCCATTTTATCGTAGAACTCGAATATGTCTAAGTCCATCCTAGTGAGCTATTAACAAAAATTTCTTAACTAACGGCAGCTGTCTATCTGGTATTTCTGCTTAATCAATGCCTCTAATTAAGAAAAAAAATCTAATAAAAGCAAATATATAAAAAAGATATTTATTCCCTAAGTAAAAGCAGATTATCCAGAGCAAAAGCACTTGCAATAATTGCCGTAAATCCGTATATTCGAAGCTATTAAAATTGAATAGCTTAGGAGATAATTGTAGCTGACCAGACTTAGCAGAGTGAAGCAATACAATCCTATAATGGATACACAAAATGAAAGGGAATGGTTTGAGGATTGGTTCGACTCACCGTATTATCACATATTATATCAAAATCGAAATGAGAAAGAAGCGGAATTGTTTATAGACTCGCTCATCAGAACAGTTCCTATCACTCCCAACTCTAAGATTCTGGACCTGGCCTGCGGAAGGGGCCGGCACTCGTACTATTTGAACCAGTTGGGGCATGATGTTACGGGCGTAGACTTAAGTCAAAGCAACATCAAATGCGCACAACGATTTAACAATGACAGGCTATCTTTTGAAGTCCTGGATATGAGAGATCCACTACCGAAAACTCAACCTGACTATGTCATAAACCTCTTTACATCCTTTGGTTATTTTATTCATGAACAAGATGATATAAAAGTATTGAAGAATGTACACCGTGTGTTAAACAATACGGGTAAGTTTATCATTGATTATCTGAACGTAAATAAGACCATACAATCGCTTGGCGGTAAAGAGAAATTTACACTGGATAACTTTGATTTTGACGTTGAAAGAATCGTTAAAAAGAACTTTATTGTTAAGCATATTCAAGTGAATCACAATGGGAGGAGATCTAATTTTAAGGAAATGGTAAAGATTCTCAGACTAACCGATTTTGAAGCGTATTTTAGGCTGGCTGGGTTTGTCATAGACCAACTATACGGTGACTATAAGATGAATCCTTATGAACAAGCTTCATCTGACAGATTACTGATGGTTGTTAACAAGGTATAGTTAATTGTTGTTTTTTGTTTTTTTGTTTTTTTGTCTTTTTATACTCTTTTTATACTCTTTTTATGCAATTTATTGCTATTTTATGTCTTTTTATCTTGATTAAACTATCATAACATGGTGATTCCAGTAATCTTGTTCTTAGCTCCTATTCTAAGTGGGTCACTTGTTTTTCTTTTAAAGAGCAGCACTGAAAATAGCATTAAGCTACTGCTGGCATTTAGCGGATCATATCTGTTTTCTATTTCCGTACTACACCTTATCCCCGAAATATACAGTTCGTCAACAGGCATGACAATTGGTGTATATGTACTTGTTGGGTTTTTTATTCAGATCCTGCTCGAATTTTTCTCTGGCGGAATAGAACACGGTCACATTCACACACATAGTACGCACAATGACAGTGACCATAACCATGGTGTGACTGATACTCATGTTTCAAATGTTGGACAAATTAATCTTGCGTTGCCCATATTAATCAGCTTGTGCATACACGCCTTCGTTGAAGGCATGCCCCTTGCAAATCAGGCGCTGGAGTCGGGTAACACAAAAACATTGTTGCTTGGAATCGTGCTTCACAAAATGCCGATCGCCTTTGTTCTAATGAGTCTGCTTCTATATCGTGGAATCAAAACACCATCCGCAATTGCAGTACTCATTTTCTTCGCGCTGGCTGCACCCATGGGATATGCTGTTAGCATGGAAACGACAGTCATTCATTCACATCCGCATGAGGTGATGGCAGTTGTGGTAGGTATAATGCTACATGTGTCGACCACCATATTATTCGAGTCCAGCGCTAATCATCGCTTCAATTTTTATAAAATCATTATTATTATTTTTGGAGCAGCAATGGCATTTTTAAATCTGTAGCATGGTATGGCGAATGTAAATCCCGCTACTCTCTCTCTTAAAACGAACTGGTTCCTATTTCTTGTGCTTCTAATCGAAGGAGGAGCGCTAATGGCCGTTGAGCTTATTGGCGCCAAATTAATAGCCCCTTTTTATGGCAATTCACTTTACGTTTGGGCCGCTGTACTGTCTACAACATTAGGTGGCCTAACAATTGGATACTATACCGGGGGAAATCTTTCCAGCAAACATCCGAATCAAAAGACACTCATCAAAATCATCGCCGTTTCGGCACTGTTGGTATTGGCAATGCCCACTGTTTCAGGCGTAGTAATGGAGGCCACACTCGGACTGGAGCTGAGAACCGGTATTGTTCTGTCTTGCATATTGTTCCTGACACCTCCACTGGTAGCTTTCGGAATGGTAGGCCCGATGGTTGTCCGTTTATTAACCGACAAAGTTGAAAATGTAGGGCGTGTTGCAGGTACGGTATACTTTACATCGACCGTAGGTGGTATTATAACTACATTCTTATTCGGGTTTTATTTAATCCCATTTTGGGGACTAAAAATGAGCTCTTACCTCACTGGTGGCGCTTTGGCTATCCTACCGCTTTTGTTCTTCGCCATTGCCAGGAATAAATCAAGCGAATAATATATATGCGCATCTCAATAAATTCGCTGCTGCTCCTGGCATTCTTAGAAGGAGCCGCAGTGATGACCGTGGAATTGCTGGCAGCCCGAATGTTGACTCCATACTTTGGCGCCGGACTACAGACCTGGGGTGCAGTAATCGGAATTACCTTGACAAGTCTCGGGTTGGGCTACTATCTGGGTGGTCGACTTTCAGAAAAATTCCAAACTAAAGAGTTTATTTATTGGACGATTCTGTTGGCTTCCATTTTTATAATAATGATGCCATCCAATGCCAAAAAGTTAATAGCATCATTGATCGACGTTGAACGAATGATGGCATTACTCATAGCGGTTCCGTTGTTACTTGTTCCGGTTCTCGCATTGTTAGGAATGATTCCTGTGTTAATTATTCAAAGATTAACTGAAGAAACCGACGATTCTGGCAATACGACCGGGCAGGTCTATACCATATCCACAATTGGTGGAATTGTGGGCACATATCTGATGGGATTTGTCATTATCCCCAATTATGGCTTAACCGTACCCGCGATAATCACGGGATTGGTGTGTGGAGCTATTAGCATGATATTATTACTCTCTAAAGGCAAAATGATTGCTGCAAGCTATCTGGTGGTGATATTGTTTTCTCTTTTATCAATGCGACAGGAAAAAACCCGATCCGCGATCAAAGTTTTGTATCAATCAGAAGGATTAATGGGTCAATTAATGGTAGTTGACATGAAATATAATCAAGGGTACGAAAGGGCTTTATTTGTGAATCGCATGGGGCAAACTATTGTTGACATGCGCACGGGCAAATCAAAATGGAGCTATGTTGATTACCTCACCTCTGTTGCGAGTAAGCTACCAGAAGGCGCGGAAGTACTATTGCTCGGCTTAGGAGGTGGAACAACGGCCAACCAGCTGTCATCTATTTTAAATTTAAATGTTACAACGGTAGACCTGGATGCCAGAATGCCTCACCTTGCAGCCAAATACTTTGCAATGGACAACAAAGTTAATGTTGTCATTGATGATGCCCGTCACTACATAGAAAGCTGTGATGCAAAATATGATCTCGTAATATTTGATCTTTACAAAGGAGAAGTAATACCGGCCCAAGCGCTAACCATTGAGTGTTTTACCAAAGTAAAAGATTTGCTGAACGAAAGTGGGTTTCTGGTCATTAGCTTCAATGGATTTCTGGATGGCGACATTGGCCGTGCAGGAAGATCCGTGTATAAGACACTGGTCTCGGCTGGCCTGAAAACTGAGCTGATGCCAACTTATGAAGAACCCAAATACAGAAACTGTATTTTTATTGCTTCAGAAGAGAAGATGGAATATACTGACCTCAGGTTCAATTTGCAAGGTGCTGAAGGTGATCTGGACATAACTTCCCTCTTTATGGACCCTGCCAGCTTAGACTTTGATGATGCGGTGGTATTTACAGATGACCAACCGCTGCTGGAACATTATAACGCCAGTGCGGCAGCTGCCTGGAGAAATGAGTACAACAGCTCATTTACCCCCTTTTTTATATCGCAGGGCATAGAGCTGTTTGAATGAAAATTGACTCAAATTTTAACTAAAGGATAAGGTTTTGAAAAATTTACGTTTTGGGTTTTTCAATATTCATTCAGCTATGGACAATGTGAAGCATCTTAATCTTACTGAAAATTATCGTGGAGAAAAATTAAATGAACTAAAGGCAAAAAAAGATTTTCTGATCAAGCAAAAGGACGACTTTCCCAGTACTTGCAAGCCTGCACGTCCATCTACCCATTATATTCCCAATAAACGAAGTAATACTTATAAAATATTAATTGGCAATAACTCTATTCTTTGAACATTTTTTTGGATATTCTAATTTTTTAAAAAACACCCTTCTATTTTTATTGTTGTATAAAAATAATATGTACCTTGTCGTTCTTAACGTTAATTAAGATTGAACGATAAAACAATACACGTCACCATGAAAATTACGAAAAAATTTATTCTAATGGTCTCGGCTATAATGGCAATTACATTGATGATTGTCGGCACAGTCCAATTAAATGCAAGATCCAAGGTTGACCTACATCATGGATCTAAAGGTATTCTGATAAAAGTTCCTATCATCACACTTCGAGCACATGCACGGCACGGTGATTATGTGCATGCACCTTCATTTTGTAATTGCGATTTTTAACCTTGTACAGGTTAAATCAATAAATAATTATAAAGCAGCCGGTGTAGAAATCTACACTGGCTTTTTTATTGACTAAAGTTTGTGTTGCAAATAAAGCATGTATCTAAAACACGCTACCTACGGCTAGCTTAATTATATCCTTTCCCCACTACCTGTTTATTGAATGTATCGTTTGATACTAAATCTAATTTAATTTATTTGCAGTATTAGGTATTGTGAATACTGGTTAATACAAAGAACAAAAGAGGTGGGAGAGATAATGTGCCGCCGATGAGGTAAGAACTCATTTTGCCCTGAGCCCAGCTCTAACTTCGTCTATGATTATTGTGGTTTTATCTAAAAATATAGATTCCTGATCCATATTTACGGATCTTTATGTAAGATCAAGGCTATCCCGGGAAATTAATGATTTACGACTTTGCACAGCTGGATTATGTAAGTATTCCAATCTGGGCAAGACGAAATAAGTTCGAAATTTTTCTGAAGTGACTCCATTATATAGTAAATTAGGGGTAATGAGAATTTTGGAATCAACTTAGCTAGTGTAACATTTCAGGCAAATGAGCGTAAATAAAATGAGGCAACCACCAAGCGTCCAGGGATGGTATTCACATCTGTCTACTGATCTGGTGACAACAAAAAATGATTAATGAAAAATAAAATAACTGCAAGTTTCGGCTTTCTGCTATTTACCGGTGTATTTATGTGTGCTTACGGCCAAAGCCCAAAAGAAGTAAACCGGGATAAAGTTAAAGCCACTGGTAAGGCGCAGTCTACCCAGATCACCAGGGAGAAGCCCCTGACACAAATTAACCTGCAATCTGCTCAGGAAAAGGTAATAACGGGCACAAAGCCTGAATTAGATGAGGTTGGGGCTAATGAAGTTCAAGGAACTTTTAAAAAACGAAGTGTCGAAAATCACACATTCATTGACAATAATTTAGACAGTCAAAATGACATTAAAGGAGAAGAACGGTCGGTTAAAGTAGCAAATTCGGCTACCACTGTTACATATCAAAGCAGGGTCATTACGAAAGAAAAATCTCTTAAAGATAAGTAGACCTTACTATCCATGAATTTTATAAAAATACATATCAAATCTATTTTACTGTGCACCTTTTTATTGGTGTCGGGAAATCTTGTACATGCCCAGCTATACCCAGTGCCCCTGGCACAGAGAGTGTCAAATGCACAAGTGATTATTGAAGGTATTGTAATAAGTCATGTTTCTTTTTGGGATGATCAACATCACAATATATATACCTCAAATATTATCGAAGTTTACAAAGTATTCAAAGGTAGTCTCAGTGCTGCTAAAGTGGAGATAATTACCGAGGGCGGCAAAGTAGGGAACGAGATGCAAACAGTAACTCATTCATTAAAGTTAAAAATTGGTGATGTGGGAATCTTTACCTGCAACGCAAACAACATCAATAAAGCGGACGATACCATTAATCAGGGTTACGCAAGCTTTCGCACTTATGCGGACTTACAGGGATTCCTGGTCTATGACATAACTAAAATGTCTGCAACGGATCCCTTTAATAGTTATTCTGACGTAAAGACTAATTTGTATCCGGCCATCACCGGCCTGACCAATGAACAGGTTCGAACAATAAAGGAAGTCAACCTCTATCAAAAAGCAAAATAGCATGGGATGATAAGTTCGGCTAAAAATAATGGGTTTCTCTCATTGGCTATGCTGCTGGTCTGTGCCACTATTGGATTAGCTCAACCCACCATCACAGGAATTTCTACTACTACTATTTCCGCTGGAACTAAATCCGTATTAAATATTACAGGAACTAACTTCGGTACTGGAGGCCCAGGTGCTTCGAAGTATGTAGAGTTTAAAAATGCAGATGACGGAGGTACCACCTGGATACAGCCAATTCCTTCTGAATATGTTTCATGGAACAATACCAGTATTCAGGTACAGGTTCCCTCTGGCGCAGGAACCGGAAGCGGAGCTGGAAGCGTCAGGGTAACAAATGGAACAAGCAATACCTGGACCACCTCCATATTGACAGTAACATACAATTACTTAAATGTAACTTCTGGTAATGTAACCTATGAACCAGATCATATTGATGACGACGGCAGTGGTGGTTATACCTGGCAGATGTTTACCGACTTTGATGCTGCTGCTCTTGCCAAGGCATCTTTCCAGAGAGCCTTAGAAACATGGAGATGCAACACTTATGTCAATTGGGATATAGGCAGCGTAACTACAGTTGATGTCATAGCGAGCGACGGAATTAATGTAGTTAGGATGGATAACGGAAGTGAGCTTCCTGCTGGCGTATTAGGACGCTGCACGAGCCGTTGGACGGCTTGTAACAGCGGAGGCTGGGAATGGTGGGTGTATGAACTGGATATTGCTTTTGATGACGGCACTAATTGGCAATATGGCCCTGCAGGACCAGGTGGTGCCCAATACGATTTTGAATCTGTAGCAGTGCATGAATTGGGGCATGGACACCAGCTAGGACATGTTATTGCATCTGGAGGTGATGTAATGCATTACGCGATAGCTAATGGCGTAAGTCAGCGCGCTCTTACGGCCAATAACATTACAGGTGGTAACGATGTAATGACTAACAGCACTGCAGCGAACAGTTGTCCAGAGGACCCTATGACTTTACTGACTGCGGGAAATTGCGCCTTGGCTTGTGTAGGCAATGAGCCGGGAAACGATGCTATCTGCAGTGTGACCGCATTGGTACTCGCAGTTTGCGCGACTGGACAAACCAATACTTGTGCTACAGATCAGGGATATGCATTTGGCTGTGGTACTGGAATAAAATCGGTCTGGTATACTGCTTCTGTTACTGGTGGCAATGACCAGCTTGATATCACATTTGCCAACACAACTTTTGGAACGGACATAGAAGTCTACTTATACAATGGCGCTTGTGGCGGACCTGTAGCAATTAGTTCTGTATGTGGCCCTGCATCTAACACATTCTCCTTTACCGGTGTATCAGCAGGTGGATCGCCTTATTTAATAGGCGTGGGGACAGGATCTACTGGCGTTGGCGATTTCGATATTTGCGTTAATCAAGCGACTACCCCGTGTGGTGGTGGCCCACCAACCAACGATGCTATATGTAGCGCAACTGTATTACCTAACGGTGGGTGCTTCCCAATCCTTGCGGAGAACAATACTTGCGCATTAGCTGATAACACTTTTGGATGTGCAACTTCAGATAAAACACTCTGGTACAGCGTAACCATGGCAGGTGCCAATGACGACTTAGTCATTACTTTTGCCAATTCAACATTGGGTGGAGATGTTCATGTGGCCATATATAGTGGTGTTTGTGGATCTCCTACCGGAGTATACTCTTCTTGCGGTCCAGCGGCCGGCAATTTTTGGTTTTATCCGCTTACACCGTTAAGCACATACTTAGTTAGCGTATCTACGGATGCGGCTGACGTTGGCCTTTACGATATCTGCGGTACGCAATCTGTTAGCCCGTGCACCGGAAAAGAACCTGGCAATGACGAGTGTTCTGCCCCAACAACTCTTCCTGTGGATAATACTTGTGTAACTAACCAGACCAATCAATGTTCAACTGAGGATTATACCTTTGGATGCTCAACGGACAGATATACAGTATGGTATCAGTTTACATTGGGCGCTTCGGCCAGTGTGCTCGATGTAACATTTCCGGTGAACACATTTGGTGATACTGTTGAAGTAGCGGTATGGACGAATGTTTGTCCAACTCCGGTTGGAGTTACGGCTTACTGTGCAGCACCAAATGGCACATTTAAATTTACGGGTTTAACGCCCAGCAGTACATATCTGCTAAGTGTGGCTACGGCAATAGCAGATACGGGCAGTTTCAGTATTTGCGCTCAGGAGGCTGTCGATTGTGGCGTAAGTCAGCCAGCGATCGACTCGATCTGCGGAGCACTCACGGTGCCAACAAACGTTTGGTGCTTAACTGGCCAGTCCAATCTCTGCGCCACGTCTGAAGGTTTTGGATCCTATTGCGTCGATTCTTTGGGAGGAGCTACCGTATGGTTTGATTTCTCAATCACCGTACCAAGCAACAGAGTTCAGTTTACGCTACAGAATACCACCTGGTCTTCCTCGACGCAAGTGCAAATGCTGATTGCCCAGCTTACTGCTGGATGCCCCGGAGCGATATCTGTAAGCATTCTGTATGGGGTATGTGGTGCTCCTACCGATACGTTTGATTTTCCCACCAACCTCACGCCGGGCAATACCTATTACCTAATGGTTCAGACCGACACATTGGAAACAGGAGATTTTGATATTTGCGGCCAGGAATACGAGGTACCCCCTGCGACCCTTACAGGACCTGAACAAGATTGTGACGGTGCCATCCCAATTTGTGGGCCCACCTACGTTGAGATCAATGCATATTCGGGATTCGGGAATGTGCAGGAGATTACGAATATTTGCTTCGGTTGCCCAAGCTTCAATGGTGGCGAAACAAACTCTGTATGGTACACTTGGACGGTGCAAACACCGGGTACAATGTTCTTTGAAATAGTTACTACAGATCTTTATGACTGGGCATTGTATGATATAACTACAATTGGATGCGCTGGAATCCCAACAGTTTCCAGTGGAGATGCGGAAATCCCCAGGTGCGCATTTTCTAATACTGTGGGCAATACGGGAGCCAGCGGACCAGCCGTTTCAAATCCTACCCCGACAATAGGTGCATGTCAATTTGACCCTCCTAATGTAGATGGAATTAATGTAGTTGCCGGGCAAGTATTTGCCCTGGAAGTAGACAACTGGTTTGGAAACAATAACGGTTATATAATAAATATTTGGGGTACTGCGCAGGTTTGGGACAATGTAGCACCAGATATGACCTCTGTTACCTCTTGCGCCACAACTGTCATTACTTTAATTTTTGATGAACAGATAAAATGTGATAGCATTACAGCTGGAGAATTTATATTGACCAATATCACAACAGGTACCGACTATTCTTCAGCCATTACCGGCATAGCAGGTGTAGGCTGTCCTGGTGGCGGGGGTGGCTACACAAATCAGGTTGATGTAACGCATAGCGGTATATTTCCAGCGGGTACGTATACATTGGGAATTAACTTGGGTGTTATAGAAGACCAGTGTGGAAACAAAGCGATTGTGGGCGATACAATAATGTTTACTTATTTACTACCTCCTATCTTCACCGCAAGTGCCGATACTATATGTACAGCTGGAGATTCCGTAAGGCTTACTGCTGATATTGGACAAGACATCTATCAAGGTTCTCCTCCTGCGGGATTAACCTATACACTAAATCCAGGCGCTGTTGTAAATACTACGGGCATATTTGATGTAAATCCATTAGTTACTACAGTTTATACTATAGAGGTTTCCTTTGGAGGATGCACTAAATCGGCAAGCGTAACAGTGGAAATTGTGAATAACGTTGTAGCCAGTATTTCCCCCGTAGACCCAACGGTTTGCAGCACACCCACTGCATTGACTGCATCGGCAACTGTAAACGGAGGCCCTTGTGCTTCATGCATATTTCAATGGGACGATGGTAGTTCACAAACTACATCTGTGGCAACTGGATTGGGAGTTGGCACTTATTCAGTTACGGTCACTACACCTCAGGGGTGTGAAGCTAACAATGTACCTTCTTCTACCGTATCAATTGCGGGAGGTGGACCAGGGGCGAGTTGTGACGTTATATATGTATCAGTACTCGGTGGAGGTGATGGTCTGACAAAAAACACTCCTACTGACATTAAAACCGCATTGATTGATGCGGCTTGTACGAATACTGTGATCAAATGTCAGGTGGGTACTTACCCTTTTAATGAATACCTCGATGTAAAAAGTTTTGTAACGATTGAAGGAGGATATAGTTCAGGTGGAAGCCCGTTTACTACCAAAACCAGTGATCTAACGGGAGGGGGAAATAGCACAACCTTCGTACGTCAAGCGACTACTCCGGATGGAGGAGCCGGGTTAATTTTTTCCATGTTCAAAGTTAATGGAGGCGAGGTAGATTTTAGATTCCAGGATATTCGAATTGAGATGCCTACAACACATACAGCAGGAACAGAATACTCTAATTATGGAATTAATTTAGGTGCTGGTTGTTCGGGATATAGTATTATAAGATGTTATATAGATGCGGGCACGGGAGCTAACTAGATTTGATATGATTAATAAGAATATACATATACGAATGAAAAGAATAATCTCATACATTATTCTCATTGTGTGTATGCATGGAGGGGTCTCGACGCTATACGGAGCCTCGAGCAATACATGTGGAACTGCTCCTTTGTTGGTCATGTGCGAAACGAATACAATGAATAAGCCAAATTCTTATAACAATACACTAAATCCTGCCGGATGTAACACGTCAAACCAGGATGATGCATGGGCAAGATTTGTTGCGACTGGAACAACCACCGGAGTTGCATATTATACAACAAATGACGCAGTTTTGCACATCATGTCGGGGACTTGTGGGTCACAAGCCTCTGTTGCTTGTGCTGATAATTGGTTAGGCGGTGGTGAAATTCTAACTTTTGCCTCTACAATTGGAGTTACCTATTACGTTTACGTTGAAAGATGGAATTCCAATGTGCAAATGAGTGGACAAATCAGTGTTTGGCCTATTGCAACTAATGATATTTGTGCTAGTGCAACACCTATCACGGTTAATGGCGCTTGTATTTCAGATGCCTGTCAGGGGGAAAATGGTGAGGGAGCAGTTTCATGTGGCGGTGCCAATAATTCCAATGCAGCCTCAACGTGGTATAGCTTCGTCGCTCCAGCAAATGGAAGTGTTGACATTACGGCAACATTAAACCTGTATGGGTATTATGCGCCAATCGTTGTGTATGCCTCGTGTGGCGGGGCTGAAATTCAATGTGACTATACTGGAGGGGATCCTTTGGTGGCAAGTGTATCTGGCTTGACTTGTGGAGACACGTACTACGTCGATTTAGCCGTGCCGGTAACTGTGGCGTATCCGGCAACACCCTGGGAGATTGTCTCTAATTATCAGTTATGCATCACGACAACTGGAGGATTGGGTTGCATCCCTGGCGGGGACGCTTATGGAGTATATTCAACTAGCGATCCTGTTGTCGGTACGATTACAGATTGTGAAATATATGCGGTTGGGGGTACAGGTGGAAATGGATTTGAAGTAGCAAAAGGCGCTGGGCCGACGGATGATGGCTATTCCAGTGTCGCAGTAAGCAATTATGCAGTTATCACCGCCGAGAATATTTCCTGTTTGAACTCTGATATGGATTTTACAACCGCTGATGGCTCTCCTGTTTGGCCGGCCGGAGCACTTGGCACAAATGCAACAATTGCTGATCCTCCTGATGTGGGTACCGTGAATAATAATCAATATTCGGCTACACTGGGTAGAAGAGATATTACGTTTGTAGGTGATGAAGCTTCTGTTTCGATGCCTTCTCAGACGTATTCATCGACCGTTGGTACGGTACTTCCGAATGGATTTTGTGGAGTTGATGACATTATTGTAGTGGCGGGTTATACGGGGACAGTTGCGACGGCTAACATAACCGTTACGGTAAATACCACCCATACCCAAGCAAATGATCTTCTAGTTTTTCTTCAAGCTTCAAATGGAGATATTTTAAACCTGATGTGGCAGACTGGATGGACTGGAGCTGGTTTAACAAATACAATCTTTTCAGATGCCGGAGCAACAAAATTACTTGGTCAAAATAATTCACCCTGGACGGCAACTTACCAGGTTGAAGATTTGGGTGATCAACCGGGTTGTGGTTACACCAGAAACAGAGCAACATTTGGCGCAATTGGTGGAGGAGCTCTTAATCCAAATGGAAATTGGACATTACATGTTTTGGATGCCGTCTTTGGAGGAAACACCGGTACTTTTGATGATTGGTCTATAACTTTCCCTGCATATACGGTATCTGGCCCAACCAATCAAAGTCATGTTTATACTGGTTTTGTTAACATACAAATGGCCAAGCCTTCGCCTGGAGATGTATTAGGTGTTGACAATGTTTGCCCTGGCACCTACAATTTTGCCAGTAGCGAGGCGGGAACTGCAGGTTATAGTTATCAATGGTCTGTCCTACCTGTAGCAGGTGTCACAATTGCAACGCCAACGGATTCTGCAACAGATATAACCTTTACAAACAGTGTTGATCATACGGTCAGTCTGGCTATCACGTCAGAATGTTGTGGGCCTTTGGTGCAAATTGACTCGGTGGTCACCATTTTGCCGCTTCCTGCTGTTGATCCGGGGACCGATATATCTCTATGCGCCGGCGCGACGGATACTCTGGTGGTTACAACACCGACAGGGGGTTACAGTTATGGGTGGTATGATGCGGCTACGGGCGGAACCTACCTTGGAGGCGGAACCAGCTATATTGTTAACCCCGTATTGCTTGGGGTTACAACGTATTACCTTGAAACTATTAGCAATACCGGATGTGTAAGTGCCACTCGGGACGCAGTTACAATTACGGGAACTGATACACCACCCAGTATAACCGGAAATAACTTCCAGGCATGTAACCCGGGTAATATTACCGTTTGCGTTAATGCCCCGATATCCGGGGCCACCTATAGCTGGTGGACTTTAGCTGCAGGTGGGGTGTTGTTGCAATCCAGTACTGCATTTTGTTATGATGTGAATGTGGCCACATCTCCAGCAACACAGTCGGTGTGGGTTGAAGTTACAGAATCAGGTTGCAATGTAAGTACAACACGAACTGAAGGTATCGCTGAAACTACAGGTGGAGGGTCTACTAATACCACATGGAGTGGTGCTGTTGACACTGATTGGTTCGTGGATGGCAACTGGTCGGATTGTGTGCCAACTCCCTTAATTGATGCCATATTCCCTTCAGGTGCTCTAACGAATGAATGTACGATAGATATAATCAATGACGCGCCAGCTGAATGCAGGAGTATTTCTATTGATGCCGCCCGAACCTTGTCATTTAACGGCGCACTTACAACCTTGAACGTCTATGGTAATTGGACCAATAATGGAAGCGTTAGTGCCACAACAGGTATTATAGGATTTCTAGGAACTACAGCCCAAACTATTGGGGGAACTTCTTCCACCTCATTCTATAACCTGAAGATTGATAACTCTACAGCATTAAGTGCGGTTACTTTGTTATTAAATACTACGGTTACCAATCAACTTACGTTAACGAACGGTGAATTAGTTTCGTCTCTGGCGAATAGGATCACGCTAACTGCAGCAGCGCTAACCTCACCACCACGCGGAAGTGCCACCAGCTTTGTGAGTACCGTGATGGACAGGGTAGTTACAGCGTCCAGTGGAGAAGTTTATGAGTTCCCGGTTGGTAGTACCATAGATAGTAGATGGAGGCCGGTCACAATTACAACGACTGATGCGACAGCGCAAACCTGGACTATTGAATATGTTGATACAGATCCTAACGGGTTCGGTATTGTTTATGATTTGACAGATTCTATCAGAATGATGAATACCTTTTACTATTACAACATAACACGAGCTACAGCTGTCGGAGCATTAGACGTGAAAATGTGGTACGATGACGCTGAAATGGCAGCGCTGACTGGCCCAGAAACCAACATGCTTATAGGCCATTGGAATTCGGGTATCACTATGTGGGACGACTGGAACAAAGACGCATTGGTGGATTGGGCCTGGAGCGGGACCAACAATTGGGTTGAGGTAAAGAATATAAGCGGCTTCAGTCCGGTTGGCCCTGGTAAAGGCGTTACACCTGCTCCCCTACCCATCAAGCTGCTTTATTTTGATGCAGCATATAATTATCAGACGGAAGATGTAGATCTTACATGGGCTACAGCCTCAGAAGAGCATAATGATTTCTTTACTATTGAAAAAAGCAGGGATGCTCTTGATTTTGAACTTGTTGTAACAGTTCCTGGGGCACCTGCTGGTAGCAGTAATCAAACATTACAATATACCGCTGTGGATGAAGAGCCCTATGAAGGGCTTTCCTATTACAGATTGAAGCAAACAGATTATGACGGCCAATATGAATATTCAAAATTAGTAGCGGTAAATGTTTATAAAAATGTCGGGTTGACTATCAGGCCCAATCCTGCCACCAATTACCTGGAGATCCATATCTCCCAAACGGGAACCAACTCTTTAAGTACAGCAACGTTAGAAAACAGTGCTCAGATCGAGATATTCAGCTCAGACGGCCAGAACGTTTACAACCAATTGGTTACAGGGGGGCAGAATTCAGAATTTAAAATCGATATCTCTATGCTAAGTCAGGGTATGTATAACCTGACTTTGTTAAACAATGGCGAATTCTATTCTATAAAATTTATTAAGGAATAAGAGGAAAACCTTCTCGGCTACAGCTAGTTTTTTCTCTCAACAAAAACAAAAACGTCCTCATTCTTCTTTTTCATGAGGTATTTTTCGCGCGCAAACTTCTCCAGCGTTTCTGGATTGCTCATCATTTCCTTCAACATCGTCATGTCCTTTTGAATCTCTTCTGTGAAGTATAGCTGATCTTGCTTCATTTGGTTGAGCTTATTTTTCTGCTTCACCTGCGTGATAAGGTCATTGC
>DTRI01000024.1 GCA_012966015.1 Flavobacteriales bacterium
CAATGAAGGGTCGTTGAGCGAATCAGAATCAAGTAAATCATTACATACCTGATTGAAAACTTGCTTGTGAGCTTTCGACATTTTCCCAATTAGATCGCTCTTTTCACGAGTAGCAGCAATGCGGGCTAGGGTACCTGCCAACGAGTTCTCTTGATTGTGTCTAATATCAAAAAAACTATTTTTTTTTTGATAGATAGGTCGAGTGTCCTTTTTCATTGATTACCTTTTTACTTCTTGAATGTCATGTTTGCGAAGCCAGAGCTCAACCATAGGAATTTGCCATTCGTAGTCAACATCGCAACCACCCCAATTAGGGATCGAGGCAATACGCTGGCCCATCCACTTTTGTGGTAAAAGACCATCAGCTAAATTTTCCAGACATCCAGGTCGCACCACTGAAACCGACATATCAGCGAAATGCACATCTCCCTGGGAATCACGGTCACAATTTAAGGTACGCGGGTCTCCAAAGGTTTCAAAGGGAACCATAGGATGCAAAGACCCATCTTCTTGAAGTTTACGCGCACGGAGAGGACTCCACATATTATAAACCGATGTCGTTACCGCAGAGTCAAAGCTCTCATCCTTTCTCAATATAGCTACCCCCTTATCTATAAGATCCTTATTGAGAGTAGCCCCGTTTGCAAATAATAAGACAACCAATTCTATATCCAAATCTTCTTTGTTAAGTCTTTTTTTTATTTCGTAATAGCCGTGGGCAAAAGCATCTTCCCCCAATGCCTCTTTCCTTGCCAATTCAGGAGGACGCTCAATTAACTCGGCACTCTGATTTCTGGCGATGGCTGTAATATCCGGACAATCCGTAGAAACAAAAATTCGGTTTACTTGCTTGGATTCTTTGGCTGCCAACAGAGGATATGCGCAAAGAGGTCTCCCTAAAACTGGATAAATATTTTTTCGTGGAAAATCTACACTCCCTTTTCGTCCAATCATCAATGCACAAACAATGGATTTTCTCAACGGTTTTAAGCCTTTAGAAGTTTAGATTGTCAAATGAAGGTCCTTGAAATTCGTTTTGCAGTTTCTGGTTCAAGGTTGTACGGCGCAACAAAAAAGCTACATTGTTTTGCTTAGCAGCATCAAAATCCGTTTCTGAATCTCCAATTACTAAGGCTTGATCAGGGAAATAATGCAAACGCTTTAGCGCATCTTTCACAACATTAGATTTAGTTTTAGGAGCACCATGCACTTCACGAAAACAGCAGGTTAACTCCAACGTATGTAATATCTGTTCAATTTCTTCCTGAGGTGTCGCAGTGATAAGAATGAAATCTTGGCGAGCATGATTTGACTTGAGGTATTTATGAACTCCGGGCACCCAAGGCGAATCGATCACAGCCTGTTGCACCAGATTTGAAAATCGATGACAAAATTCCTGAATTTGAATGGGGTTAGCAGGCTCACCAGCCCAATCCAAGTAGAGCGGTATCTTGTTATAGCGAGAAACCCCACCATGAGCCTCATGATGCTGGTTTACCAGTTTTACTACCTCTTCTCCAAAGGGTAAAA
>DTRI01000025.1 GCA_012966015.1 Flavobacteriales bacterium
GGTGCGGATATAAACGTGCTTAACGGATATGGCCGTTTACCCATCTTTTATGTACAAGGCCGGAGAAGAAAGTACGAAATTCAGAAACTTCTTGAGGAGGCTGCAAAAAAAGTCAAACCTGAGGTCATTTCAACTAAAGCCGCTTCCCAACCGGACCTTTCGTTCTTTTCTACGGCAGAGCTGAAGGAAATGTACAAGCAGGCAATTACAGAGAAGGACGAACAAAATATTAGCTTGATTCAAAAGGAGCTAGCCGTAAGAAGTGCTATTTCAAATAGTGCTGCTACTACAACCGCGTCAACTACAGCAGCTGGCCAATTAAGGGGTTCAGGGGATCCCCTCAAAGGATTAAATGTTGCCAGAGTAACTGATATGAAAGTAGGTAAGTACTATGCACTACTTATTGGCATAGATAATTATAACGGCGTATGGAACCAGCTTAATAATGCTGTGAATGATGCCAGGTCTATTGAGGATATATTGAAGTCAAAGTATAAGTTTGACAATTTTAGCACGCTGTACAATGAGCAGGCTACCAGATCGACTATTATTAAGAAGATGGAGTGGTTGGTTGAGAATGTTAAAGATGAAGACAATGTATTTATATATTATTCCGGTCACGGAGATTTCAAGGAGAACCTTAACAAAGGATATTGGGTACCCTTTGATGCAACCACAAAGTCCACAGCGGAATACATTTCAAATAACGATATCCAAACTTATTTAGGAGGCATTCGTTCAAAACACACCTTGCTGGTATCAGACGCTTGTTTTAGTGGTGATTTATTCAGGGGCCAGACAATTTCTGTACCCTTTGAAGATTCAGAAAAGTACTATAAGAAAATACATGCCCTGTCATCCAGAAAGGCAATTACTTCAGGTGGATTAGAACCTGTAATGGATGGAGGACGCGATGGGCATTCGGTATTTGCGTATTATTTTCTCAAAAACCTGCGAAATAATGAAAACAAGTACTATGATGCCACGGAGCTGTACAATGACATCAAAATACCAGTGACCAACAACTCCGATCAGTCTCCGAGGTTTCAACCCATAAAAAACACCGGTGATGAAGGAGGACAATTTGTGTTTATTATTAAGGATTCTCCACCTACCGAAATAGCAATTAATAATAATGCAGAGATAGAGCGTTTGAATGCTGAAGCTAAAATGATAGAGGAAGCGCGTCTGAAGGCAACTGCGCAAGCAAAGGCTGAGGAAGAAGCGCACCAGAAGGCAGCGACACAAGCAAAAGCTGAAGAAGAAGCGCGTCTGAAGGCAGCGGCGCAAGCAAAAGCTGAAGAAGAAGCGCGTCTGAAGGCAGCGGCGCAAGCAAAAGCTGAAGAAGAAGCGCGTCTGAAGGCAGCGGCGCAAGCAAAGGCAGTAGAAGAAGAAGCGCGTAAAAGAGAAGCCGCCGAAGCTGCAAGAAAAACCGAAGCCAAGGCTGCTGAATTGGAACAATTGAAATCTGAAGTGGAGCGCTTAAAAAATGATGTTAAAGAATCGAATTTGCTGGAGCTGAACTCTGCAACTAAAAAAGATTTTAAGGAGATCGAGGGTTTAGACGGTGTATTCTCTGAGCGGATAGCAAAATACCGGGACTTGCTCGGTGGATTTACCAAAAAAGAACAATTAATGGAAGTGAGTGGAATTGATGGCTCCTTATTCAAAAGGATCAATTCACAGATAAGAATTGATAAAAGAAGAGTCCGGAAAATCAATATCAATACATGTTCAAATTTTCAGCTCCTAAAACATCCCTATATATCATCAAATGTTGCTGATGCAATAATTAGCTATCGCAATCAACATGGGAAATATACCAGTGTTTCAGACATTAAAAATGTGACGCTGATGAATGAAGCCCTGTATGTAAAAATAGCACCCTATCTATCTGAAAAAGACGAAAACATATTGGTGGAATCAAAGTCTGCCAAGGAAGCTGATAAGCGTGTAGCACCCCTCGTTCTTGAGCTGAATTCTACGAACAAGACCGAGCTCAAGAAACTCGAAGGCATCGGTGCAGGGCTCTCTGACAAGGTGATTAAATTCAGGGATTTGCTGGGGGGGTTCGTCAGTAAAGAGCAGCTTACAGAGGTAGACGGCTTTAATAACTCTCTAGTTAATAAACTTGCGGACAACCTGGAGGTTGATTTATTAAAAGTTAGAAAAATCAACTTGAACGCATGCTCGAGCTATCAACTGGCTAAACATCCGTATCTGACGTTGGATAATGCCAATGCTATAATCGGCCATCGTGAGAAAAAAGGCAATTATGCAAGCGTTGCGGACATCAAGAGGGAAGGATTGGTAAGTGATGCAGTATATCTTAAGATTATGCCTTACTTAACAGCACCCTAAGTGTCTTGAATTAAATTGAATTGTGTCGTATTATTTGGTGCAATTGATTGGATAGAATAGCAGCCTTACCTTAAGCCATCAATTCGTCTATTATATCTTCAACGGTAACTCCATCAGCTTCAGCGCGGTAATTTCTAATGATACGGTGTCTGAGAATGGGTTTCGCCACGGCCTGAACATCCTCTATATCGGGAGAGTACTTACCATTGATAGCGGCATTACACTTGGCTCCTATAATCAAAAATTGAGATGCCCGTGGACCAGCGCCCCAAGACAGATACTTACTTACCATGCTCTCTTCTGAAGCTCCGTTCACGGATGGCCGGGAATTCGTTGCCAGCTTTACAGCGTAGTCCATCACATTGTCTGCTACAGGTATCTTCCGAATTAATTCTTGATAAAAAATAATTTCAGCTGCGGTGAGCACTACATCTACCTCCACCTCCTGGTCTGAGGTAGTTTGCTTAACCACAAGCAGCTCTTCCTCTAAGCTGGGATAGTCCAACCATACGTTAAACATAAAACGGTCTAACTGCGCCTCAGGCAGCGGATAGGTTCCCTCCTGCTCTATTGGATTCTGCGTAGCCAGCACAAAAAATGGTGCTTTCATTTCATAGCGTTTTCCAGCCACCGTAACTGCTCTTTCTTCCATGGCTTCTAATAAGGCAGATTGTGTTTTTGGAGGGCAGCGGTTGATTTCATCCGCAAGAATAATATTTCCAAATAAGGGGCCAGGAATAAATCTGAATTCACGCTTATGAGATGCATCTTGATTAATATCGAGGATTTCGGTGCCCAAAATATCTGAAGGCATCAAATCAGGCGTGAATTGGATTCGGCTATAGGTTAATCCCAGCGTTTTAGCAATGGTATTTACCAAAAGTGTTTTTGCCAAACCTGGAACTCCAATCAATAAACAATGGCCTCTGCTCAAGATGGAAATTATCACATTTCGCACAATCTCATCCTGCCCAACGATCACTTTTCCAATCTCCTTTTTAAGGATGTCGTACTTTTTAACCAAGGTGTCAACACCCTCTACTTTATTATCTATGTTCTCCGTTTTCATACTAAAACTTTGCTAACGATTAGCGAAAATACAATTTTGCATTGTCAGCTGCCAGATGAATTCTAATTTACAAGAATCTTGATGATATCATCACCCAGATTTTCAGTTGGCGACTCAATAATCCTACCAATTTCCACGCCTTCTCTTTTGAAGACAAACGTAGGCACCTTCAGAATATTCTTTCCCGGTGCATATGTTTCCCTTTTCAGTATCGATTTAGGCAAGCCGACTATGGTAACAGCTTTTCCAAATGCACTATTGTCTGCAATGTTCAAAAACGCCGGCACCCAAGTGTAGCTGTCGCTGCACCAGGAACCAAAATACACCTCTACACTCACACCTTTGGCATACTTCTCAATCAATTCAATCTTATCAGGCGATGGGTAGTCTATGCTGTAGTTTTCACCATACCAGGCTGAGTCGCTGATGGAAGATTTATCCATCTTGCCCACAAGTATGTTCACCTGCTCTATAGAATCAAAAATTACTTCTTGTGCTCTTAAGCCAATAAATGATTGAAGGGCAAATACTGCAGTTAATAGGAGCACCGACTGAAATCCTTGCATGGTATTTTAGGGAGTAGTCCAGTCGTTGGCGAACACGCAGTCACTGTACTCCTCTTTGATATGAATATAGGTCTTTGCCCGTTTCTTTTTAATCCAGACCTGAATGGCTTTTTGCTGCTTCACCTCCAAGGTAACCTCCTGAATTCGCTGATAATCATCTTTGAGATTAGCTACATGGGGCTTGGTTCTCGACTTCAGCTGAATCAACCTGTAAGCTTGTTTGCCATCTGCAGTATTCATCAAAGTGGGTTGAGAAACTTGCCCTACCAGCATCTTGTCAATTGTAAATGAAAGCAAGGGATCCAGATGAGTAGCTTCAAATTTGGAAGTACCCGTTTGCATATTGACCATAACGCCACCATTCAATTTGGTATCTTCATCATCAGAGAATTTCTCTGCGGCCTCCGAAAAAGTCAAAGAATCAATTGCTATTAATTGGTATATACTGTCCAGAAACAGCTTGGCTTTTTGCAAATCTTCATTGGATACTTTGGGAGCAATAAGTATATGGCGAAGATTTACCAGCTCACCCCGGCGCTCTATGAGCCTCATAATATGGTATCCAAATTTGGTTTCCACGATACCTGAAACTTCACCTTCCTTAAGGCTAAACGCAGCTGCCTCAAACTCCGGCACCAGGGTTCCCCGCTCCACAAATCCAAGTTCACCATTTTCTTTAGCAGATAGAGGATCTTCTGAGTACATGAACGCCAAAACGCCGAAATCCTCTCCCTTTGCTATCCTCTCTTTCAGCTCTTCGAGCTTGTCTATTGTACGTTGTCTCTCCGTTTCGCTTATAGGAGACTTTTTTACTATGTGTGAAACTTCAATTTCCGCGTTTATGTAGGGTAGCGAATCCTTGGGGATATCTTCAAAGAACTCCCTGACCTCCGACGGTGTGGCCTTTACGTGTTCCGTAGTTTTTGCCTGCATTCGCTGGACCAGAATCTGGCTCTTAACCAATTCTCTGAATTCTGCTTTAATCTCAACAATGCTTTTCCCATAATATTCTTCCAACTTTTGTTCGGAACCAATCTGTGAGACAAAATACCGCATTCTTCGATCAAGCTCGCCTTCTACCTGATCATTAGATACTTCAATACTATCTTTTTTAGCTTGACTTAGCAGCAGCTTTTGAAACAAGATATCCTCCATAACAATGCACCTGGCCTCTTCTGCAGACAAATTTTTAAACCCCATCTGCATTTGGGAGAGGTACTGCATCTCCACTTCGGAGTGCAGAATAATCTCATTGCCTACAGTTGCAACAATGTGGTCCACTGCCGTATGTCCTGACAGGTCACTCTGACCATAGGAAGATTCCCCTATAAAAGGCAGCAAGATCAGTAAGAAAATCTTCTGCAAGAATTTTATGTTGTAATATGTTTCCATTGTAAAGTTGCTGCAATAACGGACTATTCTAACAAATGTTATCATGAAGTCTTCCAAAGTTTTTCTTCAGTCCCTCAAAATTGCTTTTTTCGATAAACGATAACATTGGCCGACTTCAATAAATAGTAAAATCGCCTTTGGCCAGGGCATCCTGATATATGTTCCTTTCAAGATTTCTGATAAGCTCTAATTTCCGCTTATTTAAAATTAAGCTTCTGATGTTGTCTTCTTCGTATTGAACCGGCGATATTTCGTCCTTCAGAAAATACTCTACAATCCGCAAAAAATAAAAACTGAGTGAATCTTCAAACTCCAGATTCACATTGTTTTTCAAAAAGGCTTGCCGGTCTGAAAC
>DTRI01000026.1 GCA_012966015.1 Flavobacteriales bacterium
GCAGCTAATTACAGTCACCCAGGACAACCTGTATTCCATTTGCAAATACCTCAGTACAGGACACGAACACACCATACAGCAGATCCTCAATGCTTTGGCGAGGAAAGGTGTCATATTGAACACCAATAGCAGCGTGATCTATAAGTACATGAACAGACTGAAAGAGCTGGAAATTGTAAATGTGAGAATACAGGGAAAAACACAGTACTTCTCACTAAACAGGCAATATAATGTAGTGTCCGGATCAGAGATAGGCGACAAAAACACCCCTTTTTTGGTGAGCCTTCAAAAAACCCTGAGTAAGTACCAGACACTGCCCGTACAGGAGGAGCTGGAGATATTGATCAACAGGTCTATGCCAACTATAATTGATGAAGGATTTATGATCATCGATTTTGAAACGGCAGATCATTATGAAGGGCATGAGTTTTTGAACTTCCTGTACTATAAGATCGCAGAATGCGAGACGATACAATTTCAATATCAAAAATTTAGTTGGCCAGCGCCAAAGGAAGTGGAACTTCAACCTTATCTCTTAAAGGAATATGCGAAAAGATGGTATTTAGTAGGCCGGTGGAAAGGCAGTGAGCAATTTGTCACTTACCCCCTGGACAGAATCACGGAGATCAATTGGGAGTATGAAGGTGCTGTTTTTGAGAGAGATCCAACATTTGACCCACACAAGAGATGGCAAAATTGCGTGGGGATCTTTTTTGCTGACCACAAACCATCCCAGGTTTCATTTGAGCTGAAAAATAACGAACACCTTAACATAGAGTACCTGAAGACCGCGAAAATTCACGCTTCCCAGAAAGAAAAATTGATTGATGAAGAATGGATACAGGTTAATTTAAGGGTGGTGATCAGCATGGAGCTGGTGCGTGAGATCAGGAAATGGGGCGTACACAATATGCGCAACATAAAACCTAAAAAGCTGGACAAGATGGTTCGGTTTGAGTAAAGCACAGAGATGGTGGGGTAACCTTGAACTTTCACCCCTGGAAATTCACAGAGATCATTCAGGAACATTTTCTTCTTCTTCATAAATGATCAAAACGCCATCTTTATCCCTCTTTGCAGGAGGAGTTTTGACCACTTCAATAACAACAGCGAATACCAACAGCAATAAAGTGCCACCCAGGCCTATAGTAGCCAACAGGATCCCTGTATCCCTGAGCTCCCCCGTAAGGAAGGCCCCTGATAAAAATTTACAGGCAAGTGAGGTGAACAAGAGTACGATCGCAATAGACTTTATGGATCTGTAATTGAGTTTTTTATACATAGCAGTAGATTATAAGTTGGTTGATTTGATCCCAATATAGCACATGGAATTGTCCAAACCGTGTAGTTGCAAACTCCCGTAGGATTCAGGCTTACCGCAGCTTTTTTCTATCTTGGGATGCACAAAACATGCAAATAGTTATGATTATCGATAAGCGAACACTAGCGGCCATCTCCACCAGGAACAATAAAGTATTGTGTAAGTTCTTGATATTGGAGTATTTAGAGTCCTGGCCTGGGGGAATGACAAAAGAAGCTATTTTCAATTTCCTGGAATCACATACGGAAACCGATGTTAAGGCAGGAAAAGGCAGGGTCGTCTATGACTACCTGAATGAACTGATAGAGGTTAAATTGATAAACACTGATACATCGACCCCCGTAAAGTACATACTGACTGAGCATCTGAGAGAGCTGGAATTTATCCCTGTCAAGAAACGCAATGTCCCGCTCCTAAAGTCCTGGGAGCATTCATTAAGGAACTACAGCCACATCCCGATCTTTGGTGAGTTACAGCAATACATCGGGGACAATAAGGAGAAAATCGCAGAATGGGAGGAAGAACACAGAGGAGAAGAAGCTTTTCCCACTGTCAGTTTCGATGCACCGGCTGATTACCATGAAGATGATTTTCTGTTTGATTGCTACTATGCAATCTACGAATGCACTGAAATTAGTTTCCGATACACGCCGTTCATTGGGGACCCCAGAGGCGATAAACCGGTTGATGTCATTGATTTCCGCCCGTATCTGCTGAAAGAGCATAAGAACAGGTGGTACCTGGTGGGCAAGTACAAGGGTGGCGAAGAAATCGAGACATTCTCTGTAGGAAGAATTTCGTCAATAATTGATTCAGAAGGATCCCGTTTTGAAAGGGACCCGTTCGATCCCGATCATATCTGGAAGCATTCAATGGGCATATATACCAGGTGGGACAAAGGTGAAAGACATGAAAACGGGAACTTAATATTTTATGACACCCCCATTGACATTTCCTTCAGGGTAAAGGACGGCCTCCGCTACCAGAACATCGATTATTTGAAAACATCGAAAATTCATGCCAGCCAGGAACTAACACTACCAGGTGCCGATGGATATGCAACGGTCAAATTGCACATGTTCCCGGACAGTGATTTGGTGCGGGAGATCAGAAAGCAGGGAGAGAAGAACGTTAAAGACATCACTCCCGACTTTCTGAGCAGATGGGTCATGGAAGACGAAGAATAGTTTTACCCTGCCATTGTCATAGGCCGTATTCCAATTGCAATCCCAATAGATGGAATCTCCACTGCTAAATATCTGGGGAATATTATCAGGAATGCGGCAGACATAATAGTAAGGTTCTGTATGCTTAATACAAGCGGTAAGGACCAAAAGGGAAATAAGGGAAAAAGCAATCGATTTCATAATATTAGATTTATGGATTTATGTTATGTTACACATTGGGCATACACATATCATGCACGATTATTTACCTGCATCGTAAACTATGGGGTGGTAATACCAGGCCAAGTCAGGCCTCGGCTCAGTTGTAAAAGGATGGCAGGTAAGTGAGGCCGCCGCGGCTACAAACCCTTGACCGTGATCATCTTCCAGATCTACCGGTATAAAATGCAATATAATGTCATACTCCGGGGTAGAAAATACCCTTTTGCCAATGTACTGCCTGATTGGCCGTGATTGAATGTTCTCGGGAATGCCTTCCAGAACAGGGGTCTCCTCTGTCTCATCCGCCTTTATGTACCCACATTGATAGATGTCCCTGCCAATGCTTAGGAAACAAGTTTCAAGCAGTTTATCCAAAAACGCAATTTGCGAAGCTCCGCTTTCAGCCCACAAATCCAGCGGTACGCCTTCTACATCTATACAATCAAACGCAATTGAAAACATCTGCGTGTTGTTTAAGGCCAGGGGAGATTGCGGAAAACCCCATTTCTCCCGGAAGTCCAAATGGTGTCTTGCAGACAATTCATGATACAAGTCAAACCAGTGAAACTCCGTGTTATAGTATTCCGGGATAAACGATTTGATCCCAAGCGAATCCAGGTGAGTAAAGCACAGCTTCACATCAAAGTCTAAAGGATTCACCCACAGTATTATTCTAAGGTCGTTACGTATTTCCTCCAAACGGAAAACAGGAACAGGGTTTTCACTTCTCAATTCGCCCTTGGGCGGGAAGTCCAGCTGCATCTTGTTGATGGCCCGGGATAAGCTTTTGGGCGAGATCCTGTTCTTTGAGATGAATTGGGAACTGAATATTTCATTGACCAGCTTCCAAATATCCTCAAGCCCGACCGGCGTTTTTGCATTTTTAAAAGACACATAATCATCGATATTACCGCTATCAACCAGGAAGCGGGGCTTATACATAAAATGTCCTTCTTCTTCCATTCTGTATAGCGCAGCCATTGAATCGGACCATTCAGATTCTGAAAATTGCAGACGGGAAAAATTGAATGTTGTAGCCTCACGTTCAGGGCTGATTACCATATAATTAAATAATCCAAAGATTATTTCTTTGGGGTATTGGTAAAGATTCTGGCGGGTACCCAGATCAGCATTTGTATAAACTGCAAAGAAATCCTGTTCTGCTATCTTATTTAATTCAAGCGTGGCTTCTGCTAAGTTCCTGGTGTTTTTCATATAACGGGTTTATAGATTATTAAAGGTAATACTACCAGGCTGCGCATGAAGCGTGCACTACGCATCTAGGGCAAGATTGTCCTCTCCGACATAATAGTGAACGTCAGGCACGGCCAGCAAGAATACTACGCAAGACAAGGCTCTGGATCAAGGCACCTGGCTGTTCACTCAACAAACACCGATTTTATCTCGCTTCTTGTGGCATGATTCAATATCAGCCGGGCTATTTCATTCACGAATTGGTAGTCGTCAGTAATTTCCTTAACCGGTTCGGGTATTTCAACACATGAATTGTCATCATTGCGATCCGTTAATATTCGGTGGATCCCTGAATTTTCATCGTAGAATTCGCGTAGCTGGCGGATCAGTTTGTCTTTGTCAGGACGCGTTTTGTAGGCAGGAATGTTTCTTAGGTGTGGCTGGCTGGCAAATCGACGGTTAAATACTTGTACCCGCATGTAGGTTATTGCTATCTCTTTCATCATGATTTTGGTTTATTTATTTATTTATTTATTTATTTATTTATTTATTTATCAATTCCATCCATATCTTCCCCAACACATTCTCCCCAATAAACTGTCCCCCCTCAAGTTTTCCTCCCCAAAACAATTTTCTTTTCCCACCTCTTCTATTACTAACATCTTCATAAATTACCTTCCCTCTCAACTTCCTTAACTCCTCTTTTATCCATTCATATTGTTCATACTTCAATCCAACCACCAACCTCATATTATCCACATCCCTCCCACTCATCACTTCTACCACCATCCTATCCTTATATTTCTTACTCTTCATTTTCACTCCCATAGGACTCCTCTCATTTCTTAACATCTCAATAATATCCTCATCCTCAAACCTCAAACATTGAAACAAACATTCACATGTTCTCCATATTTTACCCTTATACTCAATAGGATGGGCACTCATATTTCCCAACCAACCATAACTATCTCTCACTTTTCTAAAACCAATATAATTTTCCATAGTAGCTGCTTTTAAAGGTTACACTGCAAGTATAGCAGAAGGTCGTGCACAAAGTGTGCACAAGGCGGCAGTAGTATTGTACAAACCCTTAAAAACATGTAACTATGAAAAACAAAAAAACCGTAATCAGCCGTCTATCAATTTTATTCGAGAAGGATTATAGGAAAAAGAAGCTCGCAGAGGCTGCCAGGGCTCTTAAACTAAAGTCCTTGAGGTGCTCCAGAACTATAATTTGCAAAGTTCAAAAGGAAGTAAATGATGAGATTGAAACCTGGTATAAACTATTCGTAATAAATTAATTCAAAAGTTCCATTTTATGTAGCTCTCTGGATTCCCCGGAGGGCTGCATTTTACTGTAACTAATCCCTTAATAACAACAACATTCAATTGACTCGTTCGCAGGGCCGGGTGAATAACGTGGAAGACAACAACTTTGATTATGAAAAACACAATGACAACATTTGCTAAGGCAATAGTGCCATTAGCCGGAAAAATAAACGATGCAGTAACTTCAGAAAGAGAACAAAAGGTACTTAAACAAACCATTGGTGACATTCTCAAAAAAGCCGGGGATTTACATCCTTCCGGCTGCAGCAAGGCCGCCTTTGACACCTACATAGGTGCCGGTGCCACAGGCGATATACGAGACAAGACCTGGCATCAACAGCACAGCTTTGATCCAGGCAGGCACATTTTTATCAGGGAACATTGTGAAACCGTAAGATCCCTCAGAAATATGTGCATTTCGGATGGGCCTTTTGATGGAATTCTATGTATCCTGATTGAG
>DTRI01000027.1 GCA_012966015.1 Flavobacteriales bacterium
TGGCATTGCATCCTTTACAGTAACAACAATTTGATCTCCTAGTGAAGCACCTTGTTTACCATTCCCAGGACTTGTGGTGTAGCCTCCAGCTCGACCGTTTGCTGCATTTTTTTAATGCCCAGCGCCTCCAGGGTTCTCTTCTGCCTTAAAGTGCTATTGATCTTACTCTTTACCTGCTTTATTTTAATTTTTGCCATTTCTTCTTTGAAATAATCTATCTATTCTATATATCAATCAAATGTCAGAGACCAGATTGCTATTTATCCTTTAGCCATTAAATACCCTGTCCAATGAAATTCCTCTCAGATTAGCTATAGCATTTGCATCTCTGAGCTGCGTCAATGCATCCATTGTAGCTTTCACCACATTATGTGGATTAGACGATCCTTTAGATTTCGCCAACACATCGGTGATACCAACATTCTCAAGCACTGCCCTCATAGCTCCACCTGCAATTACACCGGTTCCAGTTGAGGCAGGCCTTAGCAGTACTTTTGCGCCTCTATATTTTCCAGTTTGCTCGTGAGGGATGGTGCCTTTCAGTACAGGGATTCTTACCAGATTTTTCTTTGCATCATCAATTCCTTTCTCAATAGCTGTTGTAACTTCTTTAGCCTTTCCCAATCCATATCCTACTATTCCATTTTCATTTCCAACTACAACAATGGCTGAGAATCCAAATGTTCTACCTCCTTTGGTAACCTTTGTAACGCGTCGAATGGCAACGAGCTTATCGTTTAGCTCAATTTCAGCTGCCTTAATTCTACCTAAATTTCCTTGCTCCATAGTACTTATATTTTTAGACCGCCTTCTCTTGCGGCTTCTGCTAGATTCTTAACTCTTCCGTGATACAGATAACCGCTTCGGTCAAAAACCGCATTCGTAATCCCTGCTTTTTTGGCATTTTCTGCAATTGCTTTTCCAACAAGCTTTGCCTGCTCAATTTTGGGTATTCCTTGAGCCGCCTTATCCACAGCAGATGAAGCAGCAGCCAACGTAGTGTTGCTCACATCATCGATTAACTGAGCATATATCTGCTTATTACTTCGAAATACAGCTAACCTGGGTTTAGCTGCAGTTCCCTGTATTGTTTTTCTTATTCGGAGCTTAATTCTGCTCCTTCTGTAACTCTTAGTTTTTACACTCATAATATTACGCTTTCGCAGCTGCCTTTCCGGCCTTACGCCTGATGTATTCTCCCGCGTATTTAATGCCCTTTCCTTTGTATGGCTCGGGCTTTCGCAAGGATCTTATTTTGGCTGCATAATGACCAATAAGTTGTTTGTCGTGCGATTCTAATTTAATTGTTGGCGGCTTACCACGCTTTGTTACTGTTTCTAGTTTAATCTCCTCGGGAAGCTGTAGCATAATTGTATGCGAATAGCCTATGCTCAGCTCCAATATTTGCCCTTGATTCGCAGCCCTGTAGCCTACTCCAATTAGTTCCAATTCCTTTTTAAAACCCTCCTTAACGCCGGTTATCATGTTCGAAATCAATGATCTGTACAAGCCATGCAAAGACTTGTGCTCCTTCTGTTCAGATTGCCTTGTAACAACAACTGAGCTCTCCTCCTTTTTAACGGTAATGCTCTTGTCCACTTGCTGTTCCAGCTCACCTAATGGGCCCTTCACGCTGACCAAATTCTTGTCAGAAATGGTTACCTCCACTCCTTCGGGTATTTCTACTGGCAAACTTCCTATTCTAGACATCTTTCAATAATTTAATATATATAACACAATACTTCACCACCTACAGCATCCCTTCGAGCTTCTTTGTCTGTAATAATTCCCTTTGAGGTAGACAAGATGGCTATTCCTAATCCGTTTAACACCCTCGGCAGATTGCTTGAATTTGCATATTTTCTCAATCCCGGACGACTTATGCGCTCGAGCTTGGTAATCGCAGGTTGTTTTGTTTTTTCATCGTATTTAAGCGCAATTTTGATATTACCCTGATGTTTAGATTGCAGGCTGCTTTCGTTACTATCTTCAAAGATGTAATTACGAATGTAGCCCTTGTCCATTAAAGTCTTGGTTATTTCCTTTTTAATGTTGGAAGCCGGAATATTCACAACCTTGTGCTTCGCTTGAATGGCGTTACGTACTCTTGTTAGATAATCTGCTATTGAATCAGTCATTTTTGTTGAAATTATTGTTTGTTCTTACTTACCAGCTAGCTTTAGTTACTCCAGGGATCAAGCCGTTTGAGGCCATTTCACGAAAAACAATTCGTGAAACGCCAAATTGCCTCATATATCCCCTGGGTCGGCCAGTAAGATTACATCGATTGTGCATGCGTACCGGAGATGCATCTCGAGGTAGTTTTTGCAATGCCAGATAATTACCTTCTTTCTTTAAAGCGGCTCTTTTTTCCGCGTAGCGGGCCACTATCTTTTTTCTTTTGACCTCGCGGGCCTTCATGGATTCTTTTGCCATAGTTTTAGTTCTTTTTGAAGGGCATCCCCAATAGAGTTAATAATTCTAGCGCTTCGTCTTTAGTATTGGCAGACGTAACAAATGTTATGTCCATTCCAGTGATGTTTTTAACCTGGTCAATATCAATTTCAGGAAACACAATTTGTTCTTTAATACCAAGTGTATAATTCCCGTTTTTATCAAAGCTCTTCGGACTGATTCCTCTAAAGTCTCTTGTTCTGGGCATTGTTACAGAAATTAGTCTTTCCAAAAACTCATACATCTTATTTCCTCTGAGAACAACCTTAACACCGATAGGAACCCCCTTTCGAAGCTTAAAGTTTGAAATGTCTTTTTTAGACTTTGTTGCAATGGCTTTTTGACCAGTAATTAGGGTCATTTCATCTATGGCCTGCTCCACTAGCTTTTTGTCCATAACGCCTTTTCCAACTCCCTGATTGATACAGATCTTTTCAATTTTAGGCGCTTGCATGGCGCTGGTATATCCGAATTTTTCTGTCAATGCGGACACCACTTGCTCTTTGTACTTTGTTCTTAACCTTGGTGTATAGCTCATGTTATTTTATTGTTTCACCAGATTTAATGGAATACCTGACTAGTTTCCCGTCTTTATCTTTTTTCCTGCCTATTCTTGTGGGCTCTCCCGATCCCGGGTCTACAAGCATTAGGTTGGATAAATGAATGGAAGCTTCTTGCTTCACAATTCCACCCTGTTGATTCTCGGCATTGGGTTTTGTGTGCTTTGAAATCATGTTCAGCCCCTCTACAATAGCCCTCTTATCTTTGAACATAATAGTTAGCACACGTCCCTGTTTGCCTTTTTCTTCGCCGGCAATTACCTGAACAGTTTCTCCCTTTTTAAAATTTAACTTAGCCATTTCGTTACCTAATAATGTTTATATAACTTCCGGAGCCAACGATACAATCTTCATAAACTGCTTGTCACGAAGCTCTCTTGCTACTGGTCCGAAGATCCTTGTACCTCTTAATTCATCAACTGCAGTTAATAAGACACATGCGTTATCATCAAATCTGATGTACGAACCATCTGCCCGGCGAACTTCTTTTTTTGTTCTAACAATTACAGCCCTGCTCACTGTTCCTTTTTTAATGTTTCCGGATGGCATTGCATCCTTTACAGTAACAACAATTTGATCTCCTAGTGAAGCATATCTGGTTCCAGTTCCACCCAATACGTTGATGCAAAGCACCTCTTTGGCTCCGCTGTTGTCTGCTACTGATAATCTCGATTCTTGTTGTATCATCTTATTTAACTTTTTCGATAACCTTAATCAATCTCCAGCATTTGAGCTTGCTGACCGGGCGCATCTCCATAATTAACACCCTGTCGCCCACATTACATTCATTTTTTTCATCATGGGCCATTAGCTTGGTCGTCCTTTTCACAATCTTACCATATCGAGGGTGCTTAACCCTTCTTCTCACATTCACAACAATAGACTTATCCATGTTGTTGCTGGCGACCAGGCCTGTGCGCTCTTTTCTTAGATTTCTGCTTTCCGTTTCCATATTCAGCAAATTATTCGGATGTTACTTGTTCTTCTTTTTCTACTTCTGCTACTGCTGGCTTTTCTACAGCAACAGCTTTCGCCGTCTCTTTTTTGCCTGCACTTTCACCAACAGCTGATTCACTTTCCCTCTTGGTTACTTCAGTCTTAAGCCGCGCAATAGTTCTTCGGGCGTATTTTATTTTCATCGGATTTTCTAGAGAAGACACGTTATGATTGATCTTTAGCTTGAGCAGCATCTCCTTTTCGTTCTCGATTCGTTCTTTGATCTCAGCGATCGTCATTTCCCTTATTTCCTCCGATTTCATGTTTTCTAGTGATTGTTTGTTTCAACATAATCCCTACGAAGCATAAACTTGGTAGTGATCGGTAATTTTTGAGAAGCCAATCTTAAAGCCTCCTTGGCTACTTTCAAAGAAACTCCTTCCGCTTCTATAATAATTCGACCTGGCGAAATGCGTGCTACGAAATATTCAGGGGCTCCCTTTCCCTTTCCCATTCTAACTTCCGCAGGTTTTTTTGTAATCGGCTTATCCGGGAAAACCCTGATCCACAGCTGTCCTTCTCTCTGCATATATCTAGTTACTGCAATACGGGCAGCTTCAATTTGCCTGCTCGTCAACCAGCACTCTTCCATGGCTTTTATACCATATGACCCAAAAGCCAATTGATGGCCCCTCTGCGAGTTGCCTTTCATTCTGCCTTTTTGGGCTTTTCTATATTTTGTTTTTTTCGGTTGTAACATCGTCTACAATAATTTAGGCTTTAACACCAAATTGAGTTTAGCTGCTCGGTTTAAATCTTGGAGGCGTTTTGCGTGCCTTATTTCCTTTAAGTTTTCTCAATCCTATATTGGGTGACAAATCTCTTTTTGTATATATTTCTCCTTTACAAATCCAGCACTTAATTCCGATCTTTCCGTAAGACATCTGCGCCTCTGAAAGGGCATAGTCTATTTCCGCTCTGAACGTATGCAAAGGAATTCGCCCGTCTTTATATTGCTCTGTTCTGGCCATTTCTGCTCCATTCAATCTACCGGCAATAGTTATCTTAATTCCTTCAGCTCCCATTCTCATTGTAGAAGCAACCGCCATTTTAATCGCTCTTCTAAATGAGATTCTTCCTTCAATCTGTTTTGCAATACTATCTGCAACCAACTTGGCATCTAGCTCTGGTCGTTTTATTTCAAATATGTTTATTTGAACCTCCTTCTTTGTGATCTTTTTTAATTCTTCCTTCAACTTATCTACTTCAGAACCACCTTTACCGATGATGATACCAGGTCTTGCCGTATTAATAGTCACGGTGATCAGTTTAAGCGTTCTCTCAATAATAATCTTAGAGATACTGGCTTTTTCCAATCGGGCATTCAAATACTTTCTGATTTGAAAGTCTTCGTATAACTTTTCCGCATACTTGTTCTCACCATACCAGTTGGAATCCCATCCGTTAATGATTCCTAAGCGATTTGATATTGGATTAGTTTTTTGTCCCATTTAGCAAAAAAATTATTTTGTTTCGTTTTCTGATACTACTACTTCCTTTTTTGAAGCGAGGGTGAGAGTAACATGATTAGATCTTTTTCTGATTCTATGCGCTCTACCTTGAGGAGCAGGGCGTATTCTCTTTAGTTGACGCCCACTGTCTACAGTGACTTGCTTTATATAAAGGCTGCTGTCCTCAATTCTCACGCCTTCGTTTTTTACTTGCCA
>DTRI01000028.1 GCA_012966015.1 Flavobacteriales bacterium
GAAAGGAATAGGTTGATGTTGGCAACACAAACGGGGGAGTTCGAAGGATGGGAATCGTACAACATTAAGGAAGGGTTAAACTCACGAGTCATAATATCAGCTGGAAAATTATTGAACAAACCCCCATCGAAAAGGAGTTTGCCATTGACAGTTATCGGCTTTAGATAAAATGGAAAGGTGGCTGATGCCCGGACTGCTTCATTCAAATGTCCCTCTGAAAATATAACCTGTTTTTTAGACACAATGTCAGCAGCAACACATCTATAGGGCACAAACAAGTTGTCAAAATCATATTTTGCAGCAGCTTCCGATCTGGCAGATAGCTCCATGAACATAAAGTCAATTGCCACTGAATTAATGAGATTAGTGGGGAGCGAAGTGTGCGTAATTGAGTCCTTGGCCATTTTAAGGGTTATCCAGGAGGCGCTTTGATCGGATTTCTTAAAGTAAAATTTAAACTGCTGGTCCAGTCCGCCCTTGGCCAATGTGCTAAACTGTTCGGACTTAACCATGTACTCCATTTGCGCTGGCGTCAAACCAGTTGCGTACATCGCCCCGATTATTGCGCCCATGGAAGTTCCGGTTACGAAGTCTATTGGTATATTATTTTCTTCAAGCGCTTTGATCACGCCAATGTGTGCAAGACCCCGTGCACCGCCTCCGCTGAGAACCAAGCCTATTTTTTCTTCACCAAACAAGGCGGAATTGGGAACAATTGTGTTGAGCTCAAATAATGGAGGATAGGCTGGAATAGGGCCGTTGGTTTGACCTATTGCATGCTGCCAAACAGCCGCGCACAACAGTGTGCAACACAATGAGAAAATATTGAGGTAAAAACCCTTCATTACAGATATAACGGCCCTTATTCACGTCTATTACAAATCTAACCAAAAAGACGATCAATGTCAATCGGAAACAAAATATAATTCGGTGTTATTATAAAGACTCAATTATCTCCAAAAAGTTGCCTGAAATAAGCTGGGGATTTACATAATCTCGATCCATACCATGAAAACATTTCGCCATCCACAAGCAGAATCCTCGAGCCTGGAAATAGATTTTTAAATCCCTGAATATGCTTCTCTGCAAATGGGAAAGGCTCTGATGAAAGCAGTATTAGATCAGGTGAGTAGGCGCGAAGCTCATCCGCCGAATACTCCGGATAGGCTAGCGCCGCGCCTTTGAAGATGTTCTCCAAACCACACAGATCCAGCATGTGAGAAATAAATGAACTACCACCAGCGGTCATGAAAGGATCACACCAAATAAAATATGCTGCAGTCAAAATCTTCTTGGATCGTTCGGATTGAAATGTTTTAAACGCTGCCTTGATTTCAGTTACGATCTCATTGGCCTTTTCTGTACGGTCAGTTATCTTTCCTAGCTCAGTAATCATCTCAAAGGCGTCAGCTAATTTATGGATGTCACTGGTCCAAACCGGGTATCTGCTCATGAGCTCCTTAACCAAACGCTCCTCATTTTCTTCTTTATTGGCAATAATCAGATCAGGATTTAGCGCCTCAATTTTATCCAGGTGGAGAGTTTTAGTTCCCCCAACTACAGTTTTTGTCAGCTTGAGCTCTTTGGGATGAACACAAAACTTGGTGATGCCTACCAATTCGGTAGCTAGTCCCATGTCAAATAGCAATTCCGACTGTGATGGAACCAATGAAATGATCCTTCTTGGAACCGCATCAAGGGTAACCACATTACCTATTTGATCCGTGTAAGCATTCATTACTAAGCCGTATAACAGTGTTAGGGTTATCCGTTAGAGCTTGCTTCGTCATCCGCCTTCGCTTGCGCCACTACAGTACTTTAGTGCACGCGGTCGGAGAGCCTCAGGGTGCGTGCGGGCTCGCAAATACGAAGACGAAGGGACATCAAGCTATTCTTTTATCTATTGAATCGCCTGTATGATATCCTGCTTGGTGATGATATGAACCTTATCTCCGGCGTCTTTCACAAGTACTGCACTGTTACCCCTGTTGATGTTGGAGGATACCTCCTCAATGGAGGTGTTGGGATCTACAAAAGGAAACGGATCCTGCATTATCTCTTTGATAGGTTGGTTTTTTAAATCAGGGTTTTTGAGGAGTGCGGCAAAAATATGTGAATCGTCAATCGATCCTACAAATTCTCCATTCTCCTTCACGGGTATTTGGGAGATGTCAAACTTGCTCATCGTCTCAATAGCCTTCAATATGTTATCATCAATTCCTATCGTTACCAAATCATCATACTTGTGGTTCTCCACCAGGCTCAATGCAGTATTTCTTTGGATGTCCAAAAATCCTCTTTCACGCATCCAGTCGTCATTGAAGAGCTTGGCCACGTATCTACTGCCATGATCGTGCATGATAATCACCACCGTGTCATCCTTTTTCAGCTGATCTTTCATCTGTATCAGTCCAGCCACCGCTGAACCCGCAGAATAGCCCACAAATATGCCCTCCTTGCGCGTAATTGCACGTGTCATCAGCGCACCATCCTTGTCTGTAACCTTTTCAAAATGATCAATTAGATCAAAATCTACGTTTTCAGGAAGAATGTCTTCGCCAATCCCCTCGGTGAGATAAGGATATATCTCCTTCTCATCAAATTCGCCCGTTTCGAGATACTTTTTAAATACAGAACCATACGAATCAATACCCCAAATTTTAACATCCGGATTTTTCTCTTTGAGAAACTTGGCACAGCCGGAAATGGTTCCGCCGGTTCCCACTCCCACCACCAGATGAGTGATCTCTCCTTCCGTCTGTTCCCATATCTCAGGCCCTGTTTGCTCATAGTGCGCCTTGGTGTTGGATAAATTGTTGTATTGGTTGGGATACCACGAATTTGGAATTTCTTTATTGAGCCTTTCCGCAACGGAATAGTATGACCTGGGATCATCGGGAGCCACCGCAGTTGGACAAACGATTACCTCAGCTCCTAATGCCCTTAAGATATCTACCTTCTCCTTTGACTGCTTGTCATTGGTTGTGAAGATGCATTTATAACCCTTCACAATAGCGGCTATTGCCAACCCCATGCCGGTATTGCCAGAGGTTCCTTCTATAATCGTAGATCCCTGTTTTAACAAGCCTTCCTCTTCAGCATCTTCAACCATCGTCAAGGCAATCCTGTCCTTAATAGAATTACCCGGATTAAAGGACTCTATCTTGGCAAGTACCGTGCAAGGCAGCTCTGCAGTAACTTTATTCAGCTTTACCAACGGTGTCCCGCCGATAGTATCTAAGATATTCTGGTAGTACATGATAAATGCAAAATTAATTAAACCTGATGGATTTGACGGGTGTAATATTGGAGATGACCATAGTCGGAATAATCAGCATCACTCCGCACACAAGCATAGTTCCAATATTTAACATCCCTATCTGTAAAAGATCTAAGTTAATCGGTACAATTGAAATGTAATATTCTTTCTGGTCCAAGGTAATTAACTCGTATTTCATTTGTAGCCAACACAATCCAAAGCCTATAACGTTTCCCCATAACAGGCCTTTTCCTAAGAGGGAGGTGGCTATGTAAAGAAATATTCTTCGTATCTCCCAGTTTTGTGCGCCCATTGATTTGAGTATGCCTATCATATTGGTGCGTTCCAGAATGAGCACAAGAAGCGCGGAGATCATATTTATTCCTGATACCAACACCATCAATACCAGGATGACGATAGCGTTCATATCCTGTAAATGCAGCCAGTCAAATATCTGACTATTCGTTTCTTTAATGGTTTGAGAGAATAATTCGGCACCAATAACATTGTAATAAATGTAATCACCGATCTCATCCAGCTCATCAAAATTGTCTATTAATACTTCAAAACCGCCGATCTGATTCTCATTCCAGTCGTTTAGCTTTTGAACGTGAGCGATATCGCCAATAATGTAGCGTTGGTCAAATTCCATCAAACCAGTTTCGTAAATCCCGGCAATAGTGAATTTTCTAATTCTGGGTGGTTGTTGAATAAAATACATGATCAGGTCGTCTCCTACCGAGAAGCGTAACTTATCGGCAATCAATTTGGAGATAATAATATCATTTGACTTAACACCATCCTTCACCTGGAAGGTATTTCCTTCTATGATTTTAGATTTAAAGAAATCCCAGTCGAAGTCAGCCCCAATTCCCTTTATCACCACACCATGTATTTCCTCGTCCGTTTTTACTATACCGGCCTTTGTAGCATAAATCTGAATGTGTCGAATACCCTTTACATTATGCATCCTCGGATAGAATTCCTGAATTCTGTCGATAGGCTGGGGCTCAAAGGAAGTGTTGGCATCGAAATTGGTTATTTGAATATGCGACCCAAAACCAATAACTTTATCGCGAATTTGAGATTTGAATCCGGTAATGATCGCCAGGGCAATTATCATGATCGCAACACCCAGGGCGACGCTGAAAGTGGCAATGCGAATAATTGGCCTCGTACCAATTAATTTAAATTTGCTTTTTTGACCAGTTTCATCCATCGCCTTTTTTTGGCTTGCTGGATTGTTTGCGCTAATAATTCGCCTGGCTATAAAAAATTGTAAATTCAACGGTCAATATTTAAGCTACGAAATTACCAAAATGGAGAGTAATAAGAAGTTGTTGTTGAGCATAGTGCTGTCGGCCGCTGTTTCACTGATTTATTCTTCCTTCTGTCCTTCTACCACTTGTGCGCAGCCCAATAAAATAATTACAGTTGGCGCAGAGCGTACCGGCCTGTATCTATCATTACTAAAAGGTAAGTCTGTAGCTGTGGTGGCCAACCAGACCTCGATGATAAAAGAAACGCATCTGGTCGACAGCCTGCTGACGCTGGGAGTACAGGTTAAAAAGGTATTTAGCCCGGAGCATGGGTTCAGGGGTGCATATGATGCAGGTGCCCACGTCTCCAATTACAAGGACAAGAAAACGGGGCTTCCAATTGTTTCACTGTATGGCGATCACAATAAGCCAACGGTAGATGACTTAGCAGGCGTGGAGGTAGTAGTGTTTGATATTCAGGATGTTGGCGTTAGATTTTATACCTATATCTCAACGATGCATTATGTAATGGAGGCGTGTGCAGAAAATGGGATTACATTTCTTCTGCTGGATCGCCCCAACCCTAACGGCTTTTATGTAGATGGCCCGGTGATGGAAGATGAGTTTGTGTCATTTGTCGGTTTGCACCCTGTGCCCTTGGTTCATGGCATGACCATGGCGGAATACGCGAAAATGATAAATGGACAAGGATGGCTGAAAGGAGGGGTTAAATGCAAGATTATTCATATTCTGTGTGAGAGATACAGCCACCGTGACTTTTATCAGCTGCCGGTGAAGCCATCACCCAACCTTCCCAACATGACCTCAGTGTACTTATATCCCTCCCTGGGCTTGTTTGAAGGAACTTTTATCAGTGTAGGCCGGGGAACAGACAAACCATTTCAGGTTATTGGCCATCCGAAAATGGAGAACAGCAATTACACATTTAAACCCAAGAGCGTTCCGGGGGCAAAGGAGCCTCCTTTCAAAGGCAAAACTTGCCATGGCCACGATCTTTCGAAGTTTGGCGATTTAATTTTAAAAGGCTATGGAAAGATCTATCTGTACTGGCTCACTGGAGCGTACAAAGATTCACCAGATAAGAGCAAATTCTTCAATAGCTATTTCAACCGCCTGGCCGGAAATTCAACGTTAAAGCAACAGATTATCGACCAGCTTACTGAAGATGTGATTGCTGCCAGCTGGAAGGCAGATATTGATAAATTCAAAAAGATCAGGAAAGGGTATTTGCTCTATCCTGATTTTGAGTAGTAAGTTAATTGCAATTCTGAGCGAAGCGAAGAATTGCAACTAAGAATTTTTAATCTGCCGGAGTATTCCTGACTTGCGTGCCGTGCACTGAGCGCGTCCTCTGAGCGGAGCCGAAGTGTACTGCTCTACGATTTAACAAACTTCCTCACCACACTGCCTGAATCGGAATTTATCCGTATGAAATAAACACCCTTGGAGAGGTTTTCAACGCTAATCACTAAGCTGTTACGCATAGATTTATCAACTTTTTTTGCAATTAGCTTTTTCCCTTTGATATCATAGATGATAATCTCTACGCCAGAGTCAGCTTCAAGGTCATCGTAATAATCTATGCTAATCCAACCAGCTGCCGGATTTGGATAAACAACAAAAGCCATTCGGCCTGGTTGCTCCGACATCCCAATAGGCGTAGTAGTATCAGGAGGAACAGCTATATAATCCCAAATGCCTCTCCCGTAGGAGGCGAAACGAGCTGTATTTGTGACCGGAATGTACTCAACCGACCAATATCTCTGATCCGGTGCAATTGTGTCAGCCAGATCAAACCACAGGCTGTCTATAAATGAATATGCATAAGCTCCGACTTCCGTAGCTGCATATAAAATCGAGTCGTTAGCATCAGAGGCCAATTGAAATACCAGTGTAGACGGAAGGCTGTCATCCATGGCGGTAAAAGTATTGCCAGTATCCGTAGAAAAATAAACTGGCGGGTTCGAATAACCACTTCCTGCAATGTACACTGTGGCTGCGTCCACATGGGAAGGATGAATATCAGATCCGTAAAAGTAATGTGGCCCCGGGCCGCTAAATGAGCTGGTCATTACCCAATTCACACCAGCATCCGTCGAATGAAAAATCTGCCCATTATCCGTGGAAACATACCAAATAGAAGGATCTACTGTTGAATATGCCATTGCAGAGATGTCACCTCCGCCCGAGGCTATGCTGAAGTCATATGGCATTTCAGTTTCATTCATTGTAGTTCCGATTACCTCCAGCTTGATCATATGAGAACCTGAAGAATCCAGATAGCCTCCGGCGAGGTAGCAAGTATTCGGTGAGAATGGATCAGCCATCAATGGTGGTATCCAAAACGGAATTGTACTGTTGAAATCCCACCAGGACGTGAATGTTCCTGTCATTCCATCGGCATAGTAATCGGCAAAACCTGGGTAAACCATCCATATAGACAACCCTTCATTGGATGACACAATGTGCCCATAATCCCCACTGATCACCTGGTCAAAATCGATGATTCCGCCCGGGTCAGAATAGCTTCGCTGAAATCCTTGATCTTGAGAACCAATATATATAAAATTGGGATCGAACTTATTGGTATACACAGAATAGTATTGGCTGACGTTCAAGCCAGACAGCGATATGTTCTGAACCGTTTGCAGAAGATCGTTGGAGATATAAATACCCCCGTCAGTACAGATAAACTGAAATTCGCTTCCGTCATTGTCAACTATGGATATTACCGAGGGAATATCAGCGTGCAATTGGTCGAGTTCCGCACCATAATAATCATACCATTCATTTAGTTTTATCCAGCTTATCCCACCGTCCAGGCTTCGATAGCATTCATAATCCCCAAAAAACAGCTTGTCCGGTAGAATTTCGGAGCAGGAAAAACTAGTCTTGTTAAATGGATTTTTCCCAAGTGTAGTTTGCTTTGTCCAGTTCAGGCCTCCATCAGCCGATCGGTAAATGTCCTGGGCGATATAGGCATACAAATAGGTGGTGCCACCTTGTTTGCAGCCTGTCAAAACGGTATAACCCAGTGTATCCACAGTAAAGTTAGCTATAAGGTTGAGATCGCCGGAGATCGTATCCAGGTAGTAAATGCTATCCTGATTTATGAGGTAGCATGTGTTGCTCTCCGATCGAGGCGCCCATATATCAAAAGTGCTGCTGCCACCATATACACCCTCTTCCATGCATGTAATTAGCGCAAAACTCTGTCCGAGGTCTGTACTTTTATATAAACATGTGGTGGATTCCCAAACGATGTAATCCCATTGCTTTGCCAACATATAAATGGTGTGCAGGCTGTCATTCATTAGCACACACCTAATTATGCCTCCCCAGTCTTGAGGGCCGTTGAGGCCTGAGGCTGTGTCCCAGCTCATGCCTTCATCATCAGAGAAATAGAAATACCCTCCGCCTGCGGATACCACTAAGCGTTTTAACGTATCAGTATGGATCATTCTGATCATTGTGATGCCCGTCATTTGAAATTGTTCATTCAGGGATACCCAATTGTTGCCATCAATATCGCCCTTCCATACATTACCACCTGATGAAGCAGCGAAAATTTGATTTGTGGTGGTGTCGAATTCCGCCACCAGAATCCGCCCGGATTGGTTATTGCTTCCTTTTTCCTCCCAATACCCTGCCTGTGAACCTGAGCTACTTGATTTATTAGCCTCAGAACCGAGCTTTGCAGTGTATTTTTTCCAGCGAGTATTATGATCTGTTTTGCGCCAATTTGTTCCAGGAGCCGCCTGGTGCATGTGCTCAATCCACTCTTCTTTTTCTTTTTGTTCGAGCTTCTCATCCTCATCAGTCTTTTCACGGACGATAGTTTCTGCAGGAAGTCGGACTTCCCGCCCATTGTTAGCGGTAAGTAATTCCAAAATGAGTGGAGCGAGGCAGGCCACCAGCACGGTTGTTGTGATAATCATGTACTTGCTCATCTTTTTCATAGCAATGGTCTTATTTCCTTCCGGGATATTCTTTTAACGCAATCTCCAACGCCTCCATGGCTTGTGTAAGTGATTCGGTATTGAGCACGTAAGCAATACGCACCTCATCAATACCTAAACCTGCTGTTGCATAGAATCCCGAAGCGGGAGCCAGCATAACGGTTTTGCCTTCATGTGAGAAGTCTTCCAACAACCATTGACAAAATTTGTCGCAATCATCGATGGGCAATCTGGCAATCACGTAAAATGCCCCGCTAGGTTCAGGACAAAAAACGCCTTCCATTTTATTGAGCGCTTCAACCACCAGGTCCCTTCGTTTCACATATTCATCCTTCACCTCTTCAAAGTAGGAGGCGGGCGTAGCCAGGGCAGCCTCCGCAGCAATTTGTCCAAATGAAGGTGGACTCAAGCGCGCCTGTGCATACTTCAGCACCGTGCTCATCAATGCCTTATTTCGGGAAACAAGTGTACCAACTCTTGCTCCACACATGCTATAGCGCTTAGAAACGGAATCGATCAGTACCACATGCTCTTCCAATCCTTCCAGATTCATGGCAGAGAAGTGTTCTTTTCCGTCATAGCAAAACTCTCGGTATACCTCATCTGCAAACAGGTAGAGGTCATGCTTAAGAACCAGCTCCCTCAGAGACTCCAATTCATCCTGGGAGTATAGATAACCTGTAGGATTATTGGGGTTGCAGAGTATTATAGCTTTCGTTCTTTCATTGATAGAGCTTTCAAATTCTTCCATGCTGGGTAACGAAAATCCATCATCAATTTGAGAAGTGATGGGAGTGACCTTCACACCAGACATGGTAGCAAATCCATTGTAGTTGGTGTAAAACGGTTCAGGGATAATTACTTCATCCCCTGGGTTTAGGCATGACATCAAACCGAAAATAATGGCTTCTGATCCCGCCGTGGTTACCAATATCTCCTTATGGGAAACATGAATACCTACGCTTTCATAATATGCTGCCAGACCCTTGCGATAGGATTCATTCCCCGCTGAATGGCTGTATTCAATTACCTTATCGCTGAGGTTCCGAATCTTATCCAACGCCACTGCGGGAGACTCTATATCAGGTTGTCCAATATTTAGATGATATACTTCCAATCCCTTGGCTTTTGCAGCTTCAGCGTAAGGCACCAGCTTGCGGATAGGTGATTCGGGCATGGATTTCCCTCTATCAGATATTCTAGGCATATTATTAATTTAATTTAATTAGAATAATGAACAAAGAACAGGGATTGTAGAACGCTGAAGTATGCTCCTGGTATGCACCAACTTCTGATTTCGATAATCGACATTGCTTGTTCGGTATTACTTTATGTCTTAAATAGGCGAGTTTTAAGTGGACTAAAGATATGAAAATAGCGGGCTTTGGAGGATGAGTTATTTCTTCTTGTCCTTCGGGTTGTCCACCATGAGTTTAAATCTTATTTTATCTGGTGAATTCACCGTGTTGGAGTGAATCTCGAGTATTCTGTCCTGCCATCCAATCAGTGTTTTTGTATTGATGCTCACGTGGATTGTATCCGTTTTTCCCGGCAGTATCGGATAAGCGGGCCAGGATGGTTTTGTGCAGCTACATGCTACTTTAATATCGCTGATGATCAATGGAACATTACCCTCATTGGTAAAGGGGTATGAAATGCTCAATACCTCACCAGCCTTGGTTTTGGGTAGCTTGAGCACTTTTTTTTCGAACTTAAACGCAGGAGCATCGGTTTGACTAAAACTTATATTAGCCAGGAGAATGAATAGCAATATAACTATCGGTTTATTCATGATCGACAACAAAAAAAAGAAGCCCTGCACTTAAATTTAAGTACCGGGCTTCTATTTACTGTGTAATCTGAAAGCTTTCAGGTAATATTATTGATTCTCAACAGGAGTAGCACCTTCGGTTACCTTTTTAACAGGCATTGTCTCGTCAGTAGCTACAACAGGCTTAGGCTTAACAGTTCCTTTAATGGTCAAGCGCTTGCTCGCTGTTTTTGCATTCGAGCTGATGGTTACAGTCTTGGTGAACTTACCGGGTCGGTTGGTAGCATACTTAACCTTGATTTTTCCTTTTGCTCCAGGCATAATAGGTTCTTTTGGCCATGTTGGAACAGTACATCCGCAAGATCCTTTTGCCCTGGAAATAATCAGAGGTTCTTTACCTGTATTGGTAAAAATAAATTCCCTTACACCGTCACCGTTGTAATCAACCGTTCCATAGTCCATAACATCTGATTCAAAAACAATTTCTGGAGCATTTGGATTAGCTGGTGGAGTAATCACAACAGCTGGTTGGGAACCATCTGCAGTAGCTGTAGTAGACTTAGCTTGAACTGGAAGAACTTCCACCTTTTTAGCCTCCTGGGCGCTTACCGAAAACACCATACTACCTGCTACAAACCAAGATAATATCAACTTTTTCATATCCTTAACTGTTAAATATTGTGTTAGTATTATTATGTATGCAAAATTAGCTCAATAAAATTTAATAAGCAAATAAGCCCAAAGACATAATTTATTCATTTGATTCGGTTAATTTTACACCCAAAATCATGCCACAACCGAGAAAATAAACCACTTCTCGTCATTTTTATTATGGAGATTCCAAAGCATTACGATCCTTCAAAAACCGAAGATAAATGGTATTCCAGCTGGTTAGAACGAGGATATTTTCGTTCTGTTCCTGATGAGCGGGAACCGTTTACCATTGTAATACCGCCTCCAAATGTAACTGGTGTTCTTCATATGGGGCACATGCTCAACAACACCATACAGGACGTGTTGGTCAGAAGAGCCAGAATGCGTGGCAAGAATGCCTTATGGGTTCCGGGAACAGACCACGCATCCATTGCTACAGAAGCCAGGGTAGTGGCACAATTGAAAGAAGAAGGCAGGGTTAAATCTGATCTGACAAGAGAGGAGTTCTTAGAAAAAGCCTGGGCCTGGAAGGAGAAACATGGTGGTATAATACTTGAACAACTCAAGAAATTAGGTGCGTCCTGCGACTGGGACAGAACGCGGTTTACCATGGAACCTAAGTTATCTGAGGCCGTTATTAAAGTGTTTGTCGACCTGCATAAAAAGAAGCTGATATACCGGGGCATCAGAATGGTTAACTGGGATCCAAAAGGCCAAACTGCGGTTTCAGATGAGGAGGTGATACACCGAGAGGTCGAGGCAAACCTATATCACGTAAAGTATAAGATTGAAGGAACGGATAAGTGGCTAACTATTGCCACCACACGGCCGGAAACCATCTTGGGCGACACGGCCATTTGTGTTCATCCGCGCGACGGGCGATACACCTATTTGAAGGATAAGAAGGCGCTGGTCCCCCTCATTGACAGGCCCATTCCAATCATCTTTGATGAGTATGTAGACATGGAATTTGGAACTGGTGCCTTGAAGGTAACCCCGGCCCATGATGTAAACGACTATGAGCTAGGGGTAAGACACAAGCTGGAAACTATAGACATACTCAACGACGACGGAACGCTGAACGAAAGCGCACAGCTATTTGTTGGAGATGATAGAGATGTTGCCAGAGAGAAAATTTGTAAGCAACTGGATGATGAAGGCATGCTGGTGAAAACGGAAAAGCTTGTGCACAATGTGGGATTCTCTGAGAGGACAGATGCAGTTATCGAACCAAAGCTATCCATGCAGTGGTTTTGTAAAATGGAGGAGCTGGCCAAGCCGGCACTCGATCATGTTATGAACGATGACATCAAATTTTATCCATCAAAATTTAAGAACACCTACAAACACTGGATGGATAATGTTAGAGACTGGTGTATCTCTCGTCAGCTTTGGTGGGGGCAAAGAATACCGGCCTACTATGACGAGAGTGGCGAAGTTTATGTTGCCGAATCTCGAGAAGAAGCTGAAAAATTGGCGGGAAGCACGAACCTAACACAAGATGAGGATGTGCTGGATACCTGGTTTTCTTCCTGGCTCTGGCCCATCTCTGTTTTTGATGGAATACTTGAACCTGACAACGAGGATATCAAATACTATTATCCAACCAATGATCTGGTAACCGCTCCAGAGATACTCTTCTTTTGGGTTGCCAGGATGATCATGTCTGGTTATGAATACAGAGCAGAGCTCCCCTTTAAAAATGTGTACCTGACCGGTATTGTACGGGATCAACAGCGAAGAAAGATGTCAAAGTCTTTGGGCAACTCACCAGACTGCCTTGAGCTGATTAAAACGTATGGAGCCGATGGAGTGAGAGTTGGAATGTTGTTTTGCTCTCCTGCCGGTAATGACCTTTTGTTTGACGAAGCCCTGTGTGAGCAGGGCAGGAATTTCTCAAATAAAATATGGAATGCGTTCCGGCTGGTGAAAGGCTGGCAAGTAGATGATGGGATTGATCAGCCACAAGAGTCAGTAGCTGCAAGTAAGTGGTTCGATGCTAAACTCAATGAAACGATAGCCTCCATCGACGATCATTTCTCAAAGTTCAGAATGTCGGATGCGTTGATGTCTGGTTACAAATTGATCTGGGATGATTTCTGCTCCTGGTATTTGGAGATCATCAAGCCAGGTTATGAGCAACCAGTGGATAAAGCTACCTATCAGGAGGCCATTGGATATTTTGAAAGCCTGATGAAATTGCTCCACCCTTTTATGCCTTTTATCAGCGAAGAGATATGGCATCTAATCGCCGAAAGAAAAGAGGGCGATGACTTGATAGTAGCCAATTGGCCGAATGCAAATGCTGCTGACGATAAGGTGCTAACCGATTTTGACATACTCGTTGAAGTGGTTACAGCGGTACGAAATGTTAGAAAGCAGAAAAATATTTCTCCGAAAGAGAAACTTGATCTGATCATTAAGGAAAGTGATGATAGGACCAGCCCACTGGATGCGGTTATAGTTAAGCTTGCCAATCTCAAGGGTATATCTCACTCTATGGACAGGCCCGATAATGCGGAATCCTTGGTTATTCGGTCTACGGAATACTTCATCCCGCTGGCGGATGCGATTGATGTTGAAGCGGCTTCCGGCAATCTGGAGGAGGAGCTCAAATACACGCGTGGCTTTTTGATTTCTGTGAGTAAGAAATTGGCAAACAAAAAATTCGTTGACAATGCTCCTGCCGAAGTGGTGGAGAAAGAACGCAAGAAACAATTGGATGCCGAGGCCAGGATTAAAGTACTCGAAGGGCAGCTTGCGAATCTAAACTGATTAGTGCTTAACCAGCTTACCCGTTTGGCTGTCTTTACCTGAGGTAAATCGGTAGAGATAAATACCGGCAGCTAGATTCTTTAAATCGAAATTGACGCTGTGCTTTCCTTTGGATAACTGTTCATTGATCAACGTCACAATTCTTTTGCCCGATCTACTAAAAATCACCAGCTGAACATGACTGCTCTCCTCAGTCTTGAACGAGAAGGTAGTGAAGTTATCCGCGGGATTTGGATAGGCCTTAAGTTCAAACGCAGTTTTCTGCTTCCCCAAGATGTTTTCATTTTCATTGGAAACCCATCCACTCGTATCCTCATACATGTGCGTTGAATAAACACCATTGCCATGGGTTCCCAGCACAACAAAGCCATCTGATTGCCTGTAATCAATCATGTCAACGACTACGTTTCCAACAATATCGTCAGATTCTGGAACCCAAACTGTTGAATCAGTCGTCACAGTATCAGCCACCAATTTGTTGGTAGAAAATAGCCCTACGCTGGTTCCAAGCAGGTAAAGGGTTGTGTCTGCCATAGGTATTATCTGAGCCCATCTGCAGGAAGGTCCATCCCCTATATGTTCGAGAAAGGCTGGTGCACCAACGGGCGGCCCGGTCTCGAGGTTCCCAGCAACTCTTCCCCATTCTGCCCCACCATTCTCAGAATAGAATACGCTGTACGTATTGTAGGTGGAATACACCACCATTACCTTATCAGCATCTCTGGGATCCACGGCAATACAGCTGGTATAGCCTCCGTATTGAATATTGTTGGTTATCTCATATCCCGTAGGATTTCCCGTGTTGGCACTGTCTATGCGATACATTTTGGCGTTGAATGTACCATAATACACTCTGTTGGATGGATTACTTTTAGAGCAGGCAAGGGCGGTAATATAGGTGCTACCTGATATCGTTGGTGTATTGAGCTCAGACCAGCCCGTACTAATGGTATCCCATTCATTGGTTAAAGGAATAGCGTTCAGATTGTCGTTTCTCCATACGTGATAAAATTGTGCCAGGTACATCACGTTGTTATCACTCGGGTCTAATATGAAAGGATTAATGAACAGGTAATCATATGTGGATGTGCTGTCGGTTAGTATTGGATCCATCCTGTTAAATGCAGTAGGTACACCATTAACATCCAATGTAGTTTTTACCATTTTACCGTTTTGCCTGGAAAAATAATAGCTGCCCCCACCGTCGCTTACTGCACAATATGATCCATCGCCAGCCGATGGCATCGTCCATGCCGCAGAAGGATCAGAAGATTTAGTCCACCAGGTTCCATTATCCTGCAGCCCACCGAAAATTACGTCGCTATTGGCTGGGCCATGATCTATTGCAATGGTATAAAACTGAGTGGTGGTATAGCCGTTGTTCAAATTCGTCCAGGCAACAGTCGAGGCCATGCAATCATTTGTTTTAAACACTCCTCCATCGGTAGATGATATCATCATATCCGGATTAGATGGAATAAATGCCACCGCATGGTTGTCAGGGTGGTGGTTTAGATACACATCGTAAAATGGAATGGTAGAACCAGCTCCGTATCCTCCGATGTGGGTAATATTGTTAGGTGAAGTGAATCCGTCTGTGGATCGGTATAAGTTTGTGCCTCCCACAAAAACAGTATTTGAATCATCTGGTTTTACAGCAACTATCAGATCATATCCGCCTTGAGCATTAAAATTGTCAATAGGAGTGCCGCTGTTGGGAAGGTTGGCAGATAGATCCGTCCACACTCCATTGCTAGCTGCACCATCGCCGCCAAGGTAACGATACTTCCATAGGCTGTTCCATTCAATTCCGCCAAAGAATACATTGGATTGCTGCCCGTAATTCGGACTGTGTGCCAGAAGGTAAACGCTGTTTTCATTGAGAGGGTTGATTGCCAAAACAGTCCTGTCATGGGTTCCGGGCCAACCGCTGCCATTGCTAATATTTGTCCAGGTTAATCCGTGATCCATGGACCTCCAAATACCCTTGTTAGCTGCACCGCTGCTAACCGTAAAATATGTGATACCCGTAGCACTTACGGCAATATCAGTTGCAATTGCACCACTGGTTAATCCAATGTTCAATGGTTCTGTCCAGGTTGTACCTCCGTCTTCACTTCTGTAAAGTGAGCCTTCCGTAGTCGCATAAAGGATGTCTACCGAGTCAATTGAAGGATCAATAGCTATTCTCCAAATCAAGTCCCATGTGTCAGAAGTTTGAGGTGTTCCCGATACTGTTGATCCTAGCGTATCCCAGGTTATCCCACCATCGGTTGATTTATACACGCCGTTTCCATAATAATAACCGGAAAAGGACTTGCTCGCTGAATTTCCCGATCCTTCTCCGGAGCCATAATACCACACATTTGTTTTACCCGTCCGGGTATCCTGGGCAATTGTTGTAACACTGTGATGCTGTCCCTTCGCAGTAACCTTCGTCCAGGTCAACCCCTGATCTACAGACCTCCAAACACCTGACGATACACCACCAGCCAGAATCACATTCTCATTGGTAACATCGATGGCCATGGCTCTCGTTCGTCCACCAACATTTGCAGGTCCCATAGATTTCCAAACGTGCGAGGAGGCTTTTTTACCCTGGAATTGTAAGCGGAGGTTCTGAATCCAGCGTAATTCCCTTTTTCTCATACCCATAGGTATTTCTCCGGTCTCAGGATCTGCTAATTTTGCCAATTCATATGCCGCACGGGCATTCTGAAGATATTGTCCTTTTTCAGTAAAAGGGGTCTCAGAGAAGAGAGGGAGGTGCATGGATTGATAGGTGTCATAGGTCTTCAATGAGTTTTGAGGCTCAACGACAATAATCATCGAAATAATGGCCAGGGCCATTACTGATGCTATCCAAACTCTTTTTAACAATGAACTATCCATCACCCTTTTTACTAAGGTACTACTAATTGGGGATTTACCAGAGGGATTCTTAATTATTTACCCGGTTACTTTGTCTTTTGATATCCTGTAACCTTAAACGTAATTGCATCTTTATCACCCCTTACAAAGGTTAGAAAAGAGGCTGCAAATTTATCATTTTTTTTCAAGCCCGGATAAGAGGCGGTCATACCCGGAAACAACGCTTTGCCAGTTTGAACCAACGAACAAGAGAAGAATACCTTTAATTCGGCACCTCCATGAACACTGTTGTCGCATTCCATACCCCGGTTAATCACCCTGTCAATGCGAATTCTGGCATAACAGGGGACGCTGGCGCAGGGATCAGTCGGATCACTTTTATTCAGATCTGGCAGTATTTCTAAAACGGTAGCTTCTGCATAACATGCATTTACAGATCTTGGCACAGAGGGCACCGCAGACTTTGTTTCGCTGCTGTTTGCTGCTTGTGGTTTCTCACCGGTATGGCATCTAATATTTAAGCCAACGATCAGGAACAATATAAGGAAGTGGGGAAAGCGCATTTGTATCTGGTATAGTGCGTAAAGATAGTGAATATCACACTTCCTTCACCTTGTTAAATTAGCTGATAAAGGCTAAATTTGCACATGGCCATAAAAAATGCTTCCCCATATATTCCCAGGAACAAAATCCGTATTGTAACGGCGGCCTCACTGTTCGATGGCCATGATGCGGCAATAAACATCATGAGAAGAGTAATTCAGGGCTCTGGCGCTGAGGTTATTCATCTGGGGCATGATCGTTCTGCCCAGGAGGTGGTGGAATGTGCTATCCAAGAAGATGCACAGGCCATTGCCATGACATCCTATCAGGGTGGTCATATTGAATATTTTAAATACATGCATGATCTTCTCAAGGAGCGTGGTAGCAGTCATATTAAGATATTTGGCGGAGGAGGAGGTACCATATTGCCGGCGGAAATAGAAGAACTCCAGCAATACGGGATCACAAGAATCTATCATCCGGATGATGGCAGAAGCATGGGTCTTCAGGGAATGATTGACGACCTGATGAGTCACTCAGATTTTCCGGTAGGGCTTAACTTGAATGGAGAGCCCGCTGTTATCGCAGAGCAAAACCCAGCGATCATAGCAAGACTTATATCTGGCGCTGAGAATTTTCCAAAGGAGAATAAAGAGGTACTCAAACGGGTAAGTGATGTTGCAAAAAAGGTAAAAACTCCTGTATTGGGAATTACAGGAACGGGTGGCTCGGGAAAATCATCGTTGGTTGATGAAATCGTGAGGAGATTTCTGGTGGATTTCCCCAGGAAAACCATCGGAATTATTTCTGTAGATCCTTCAAAACGAAGAACCGGGGGTGCTCTGCTGGGTGACAGGATAAGGATGAACAGTATTTTTAATGACCGCTGTTACATGCGTTCTTTGGCCACACGCCAGAGTAACCTCGCCGTTTCAAAACATGTTCAGGAAGCGGTGGATATACTGAAAGCCGCAAAATTTGATTTGATCATACTCGAGACTTCCGGAATTGGGCAGGCAGATACGGAGATTATTGATCATTCTGATGTGAGTATGTATGTGATGACGCCTGAGTACGGTGCTGCTTCTCAATTGGAGAAGATTGACATGTTGGACTACGCCGATATAATTGCACTTAACAAATTTGACAAGAGAGGCGCAATGGATGCCCTGAGGGATGTAAAGAAACAATACAAGAGAAACCGCAAGCTGTTCGATATGAAAGCTGCTGACATTCCTGTTTTTG
>DTRI01000029.1 GCA_012966015.1 Flavobacteriales bacterium
CCCTCCCCAGTTTCCATTACCTATGGCGGGCCGCAATGTATATCCAGGATTATCACAACCGCACAGGGTTCCGTTTCCACTAAACTCAATATCCTCACCAACTACAGCGCAACCAGTTGAGCATCCCGTGCCTACCGCAAAAGTTTCTGCTCCGCAGGTCCATATGCCAGCAACACCATCTTTTAAGGACCCGGCCATTTGCTTAACCATTGTTAAATCGGTACAGGTTCGGCCAACAGGATCTTGATCACCAGAAATAGTTACACTAATAAACTCAACATTGATGGTGTCCAACTGTGCGCGAAACGAGATCCAATTGTCATATACCGGATTGCCAGGACAATAAGTTGCTCCGTTTGTATATGTCTCAGAATAGACTAGCAATTGCGAATGTGCAATGCTGCTAATCAGCAAATAAACAATAACTAAGGGTAGTATTTTTTTCATATCTATACTAGATAGACGAATGGGTTGACCATTGGTTGCTATGTCAAAAAGCGAACAAATATAGACTAATTCACCTCATTTCACAACAATCCTTGAGCCGTTTTCTAGATATAAATGGTTTTCAGATTACATTGTTTAAAAACAAACAAATTGGTATTTATGTGTTAGGAAATTTACCAATTCTAAATATCCCGATTAAGCACCATTTCACATGCCTTGAAGACCGACTCTTCAAAATCGTCTGCTTCCATCGGTATATTTTGCCATTTAGTCTTTCCGCCCCCAAACAATTTGATAGATCTCATCGAGGGGAGCTCTCTTTCAAGACTCGTATGGTATTGTGGGCTCGTTGCCAACCACACTCCATTATCATAGGGTTCACTTTCTCGGTTTCGAAGCATAAATATAATTTTCTCTTCTACGTATATGGCGTGACATCCAAACATTGGCTTCACGATCGGATCGAGTGAAATCAAAGCCTCCAGGACAAATTCGAATGCAATTTTTTTGCTGATCCTGTTTACACTTGACTTGTTGTTAATGACCATGATCAAAAATATTCATTTATATATAAATCGATTTCTTTTCCTTAATATTGACGCTATATGAGTAAAATAAGAGTCGCTATAAACGGGTTTGGAAGAATTGGAAGGGTAACTTTCAGGATCATCGAACAGAGAGATGACATGGAGGCTGTGGCCATTAATGATCTGGTTGATTCGGCAACTTTGGCCCATCTTTTAAAATACGACAGCATACACGGGGGATTTGACGGCTCGGTTCTGGCAAGAGAAAAGGCAATTGAGGTTAATGGTAAGAATATTCTAATCCTCAACGAAAAAGACCCCGCATCTCTGCCATGGCGCGATCTAAATGTTGACGTGGTAATTGAATCCACTGGATTGTTCCGGGATGAAAATGCAGCCCATAAGCATATTGAAGCTGGCGCCAAAAAAGTAATTATTTCAGCGCCCCCTGGGAGCGGGGATATTAAAACTGTGGTGTTGGGTATAAACGATAACGTATTGTCTGGCGATGAGCTGGTCATTTCGAATGCTTCGTGTACAACCAACTGTGCGGCGCCCATGGTTAAGATCATCGATGAAAACTGGGGCATAGAAAATGGTTATATCACAACGATTCACTCGTACACGGGAGACCAGAGAATTCACGACTCTCCACATAAAGATCTGCGACGTGCCAGGGCTGCAGCATTGTCGATTATACCCACCAGTACGGGAGCGGCTAAGGCAATTACAAAGATCTTCCCCCATCTTTCTGGAAAACTAGGCGGATGTGGAATAAGGGTACCGGTTGCCGATGGATCCCTGACTGATTTTACCTGTTCGGTGAAAAAGAATACCAGCATTGAAGAAATTAATGCTGCTTTTAAAGAACAGGCAGGCAATCAGTTAAAGGGAATTCTTGCGTATACAGAGGACCCAATCGTATCAATTGACGTAGTGGGGACTTCATATTCCTGTATTTTCGATGCTCAACTCACGTCAGTGCTGGACAGGGTTGTAAAAATCGTAGGGTGGTACGACAATGAGGCGGGCTATTCTCATCGCCTGGCTGATCTGGTCAAGAAGATAGGATAGCCTTTTTATTCTGAGCTGCCAGATACTTAATCTCTATACGATTTGAGCTCCAGATTTTCACCATCAAATACTGCGTAGGTAAAGTTGACGATCCAGTCGCCCAGATTGATGTATCTACTTCCTTCGCTTAGCTCTATGTCGTGCGGTATATGACGATGGCCAAAAATAAAATAGTCAATGTGCTCGATTTTCAACATGTCTTTGGCAAAAATAATCTGATATTCATGCTCCTCTCCCACGAATTCTAGCTGCTCGGTGGCTACCCTGCTTTTAGCTGACCAGAAATTAGCTAGCTTAAATGCCAGGTTGGGATGAATTCTGGCAAACAACCACTGGCATACTTTGTTGGCAAACACTGCTTTAATGAATTTATAGCCGTGGTCTCCAGGCCCAATGCCATCACCATGGCCAATAAAGAATTTCTTTCCATTAAATTCTTTGGTCAGATGCTTCCTAATTAAGGTAACATTGAGCTCCAGGGGTAAATAGTCAAACATCCACATGTCGTGATTACCCGTAAAGATGTGAACGGGAATGCCGGCGTCGGTAATTTCAGCAATCTTGCCCAAAAGGCGCACAAATCCTCTGGGAACTACGGTTTTGTATTCAAACCAAAAGTCAAAGATGTCTCCCAGTAAATATATTTCTGAAGCATCGTCTTTAATCTCATCAAGCCATTTTACGATCAATTTCTCCCGCACCAGGCTCGAGGTGTGATCGGGTACGCCAAGATGAAAATCAGATGCAAAATATACCTTCATTGTATAGCTTTATATAAATATATTGAACTCCTAGTGAGGAATATTATTGAGCAATTTAAACGGATTAATCTCAGTAAGGTTCAGCATGAATCTGATATTTCGCTCGTAGGCAGAGTGAATTGCGCCGGTTGACGTGTAAAATGGAAGATACACCTCAAATAAGTTCTTTACAACCACGATCGTCGCACCCATACCGTAAATGGTTTGGGTAGGATCGTAGGATGTCCATCCAACATCCACATAAACGGCCAGGGGTACGCCCTTCCACAATGCAGTTTGTAAGTTTATGGACGTTAGCCAGGTTTGTGCTGGCCCCATATTTACAAAATTCCTGAAACCTCCGTCATTAGATACAAGCTGAGCGCCTAACACTCCTTCCGTTTCCTGTCTTCCTAAGATCACATAATCATAGAGGTAGTCAGTATTTCCATCAAGACTGTATGCAAACCTTGAATTTACATTGGGATAATCGTTGAAAATAAATCTGCCGGCAAAGAACTGTATATCTAGTCCTTTGTTTTCCCATTTATATGATAGCTCAAAATCGATTTCCAGGTTGGCCTTGATAAAGTGTTTACCTTGTTCAAAATCAATTGCTATACCATAAGGATGTATGGTCTTGTTATTATAATGGGACCATCTGAGCTTGTTTATATAGTAGTCCTCAGAAGGGAAGCTCGTTACGCTCAAGCTTCCTGAGGTACCCTCAAAGTTCTTGTCGATTGGCTTATTGGTAAACGACAGCTGATGATGCGAGAAAGTGAGCAGGTTCTCTACTTTACTTCGTGCCCTTGGATTTTTGAACTTAAAACTTATTGCCGGCTTTATCCTATTATATTGAACCATAGCGTATTTGCTATTTCCGCCAGAAATATAGGAATATTGCTCTCCGTTGCTGTATCTTTTCCCGGCCAGGGTGATATTAATATGCTGAAATACATTGCCGCGCGGATTGAGGGTTAAATCCATGTTCACGCTTCCCAGCAGCTGCTCTGTGCTGGAAGAATACATGGGCATTAGGTACCATTCAAATTTCCGTTTCGGAAATTTATAGTTATGAAATAGCGCACCAAACATAAAATGATCATAGTCATTCCAGCCCATAAGCGGAGTATAAAAGACTTGTGATTTATCTGGGTTATCAAGGCTCATGAGAAATTGCAACCGCAGCGGCTCTGTCTTTTTAAAAATCCCCCTTGTTCTTATTGTATTGTTCTTTCTTTGAATTTCAGGCATATCGTGAAAGCCGTCGATTTTGAAGGCATCATATTCTCCGGGTAGATATTCAAAAACTCTCGTCCCATCAAAGCCATCATACCAAATATCCGCTGCCACTTTCCCATCTCTCATGGCCGAAATGCTAACAGGGCCGGTAATTTCTCCTACATTTCTAATCATCACCAGGTTTCCGTTTTCATCACTTTTCTGGGCAATAATTTTATAATCCAGTTTTTTTGTGGTGTTGATCATATCGTCAAAGAACCAATCCAAATTTTTACCGGAGACTTCCTCCATCACCTCTTTGAGGTCGCCGGGCTGCGGGTGCTTGAATTTCCAGCGATCGTAGTAGGTATGCATAGCGCTGTCCATGGTTTTTTTACCTAAGTAAGCCATCAAATAATCAAATACCACCGCTGTTTTTCCGTACACCATAGCCCCATAGTTGACCATTGTATAATGCTCAGATTTATATTCAATAGGCTGATCCAGGTTGCGCCGGGCATTCAACAAATACCCATAATAATACTGTTCTTTGTGCTTATAGCCATCCAGGTCGAAGAACCTTCCCAGCCCTGTTGTGGCCCAGCTGCCGATTAGTTTCTTATTGGGATATTTTGTTTCTATATATCTGTTTTCATTAAAGGAATTAAGTCCTTCATCCATCCAGGGATGATCCCTCTCATTAGATCCAAGGATGCCATAAAACCAATTGTGACCTATCTCGTGCATGATAACTGTTTCAAGGTCAAAAGCACTGCCTGAAGTGCCAATGACTGTCACATTCGGATACTCCATTCCGCCTCCTGCGCTCAGGGCACCGTCTACCGCTGTTGCGTGCCTGTATGGATAATCGCCATTCCAAAGTGAGTAATAATAAATTGCATCGTTCATGTATTCAATGCCGTTCTTCCAGAGGTCAGCCTCCGCGTTGGTAAACATGACCCAGGTTTCCACTACATCCTTAGAGTGCGGCAATTCTACTTCTCCTTTTAACACGTGCCACCTTTTGTCGGCAAACCAGGCAAAATCATGCACGCGTGACTGCTTAAACCTCAGCGTTTTTTTTGTAGTGCTCGACTTGGGAAATGTGACGTGTTCGAGCTTTACCTCCTGTGGTGAAACCGCCTTCAAAAGCTTTAGCGGATCAGCTAGGAATTCCTTCGTTTCTTCAATCCTTTGTTCAAGCCACTTTTTCTCTTCCTCTCCCTCAACCATGTCGCCAGTTGCGCCCACCACATAATTCTGTGGCAATGTGATGGATACATCGTAGGAACCAAATTCTGAATAGAACTCACCCTGATCGAGGTAAGGCATGGCGTGCCAGCCCTTCATATCATACACTGCCGGTTTGGGATACCATTGCGTTATCTGGTATGATTCTCCGATATGGCCCAGCCTCGAAAAAATTCCTGTAGGGATTTTTACATGAAACGGAGTTTTGATGGTGATTCGAGCACCGCTTTTAAGGGGTTCATTGAGGTCTATTTTGCAAATATCAATATGGTCTTCATCCAATGCCCATTGCACCTTTTGGCCATCAACAGTAAAGTCCAGGCTATCTATAAATCCCCTATCTTCAGCTGAGGCATAGTACAGCTCTGTGTCCTCATTTTCAACAAGCTGCCTGCACAAGGCCGTTTTTCGGTTTTTGTAAGCATTGGGCCAAAGGTGCATGTATATCTCATTGAGGTCATCAGGGGAATTATTTACGTACTCAATCTCCGCGGTGGCTATCAATTCGTGATTTTCATCATCCAGCTTCACGGAGATGACGTAATTAACCTCCTGCTGCCAATATTCTTGTGCATAGCCACAGGTGCTCAGCACTATCAACGCAACTATTACACCTGGCTTAAAATATTGCACAAAGAATTGTTTTGAAAGGTTCAATGGTTAAAGTAGTTCTTAGGCGCCCCCGAAAATCTCCGTTAATTTGGCCTTAAGCGCAGGCGACCTAAGGCCCTTGGCGATAATGATTCCCTCCTCGTCAATAAGATATGTTTGGGGAATACTGTTAATATCATACAATTTCACGGCAGCTGATTGCCAGAATCCAAGATCGCTCACATGTATCCACTCCAAACCATCTTGTTGGATCGCAGCTACCCACGCCTGCTTTTGTTTATCAAGTGAAACTCCATAAATCTCAAAACCCTTGTCATGAAACTCCTCATATATTTTAACCACGTTCGGATTTTCAAATCTGCAAGGTTTACACCAAGAAGCCCAAAAATCTATCAATACCACTTTACCGCGAAGTGAGGAGAGTGAAACGGTTTGTCCATCGGGGTCATTTAATAACAATTGAGGGGCTTCAGAGCCAACAGCCAATCTCGAAAGCTGAACAATTCTTGCATGCAAGCTCTTTACATAATCTGAGTTTGGATGGGACTCCATTAAATCCTTGTCCACTTTAATAAAGTAGGCTACATCCTCCTGAGGATTCAAATTTTCCACCGCCGCCAACAATGAGAAGGAACCACTGTGTGAATCGATAAAATTTTTCACAAAATCTGATTTGCCGACCATGAGATCCATATAGGCATTGTTAATAGAAGCTTTTGCAGAATCGAAATTGGGTTGGCCGCCAAATCTGTTTAGTGCATTGCCCAATGAATCGACTGTCATGGCAAATGACCTGATATAATCATTGAGTTCAAACATCGAATTAGATTCCTGTGATCCTTGCGCTTCATACGAATAGTATAAGTTTTTCGCGTCTCCGGTTATCGATAAGCGCTCTGAATTATCGAGCACGATATTGAAAAAGTTATTTTTCGATATCCTCACTCTATAGAAGCTCATATTGTCAGCCTGTCCTGAGAAGCTGAACTCGCCATTTTCATTCAAGACTGCCGAATCGACCGGATCCTGAGAAGTGGCGGAGAGTAAATCGAGAAAAATAGTTTCCCCGCCCGAATTGCTGAGAATTCCATTAACAGTGTATCCATCTCCGTTGTTCCTGGCTTCCCCCTCATCCGTTTGATACGAGCACCCCAGCATCAATAACATTGCTATTGAAGTTAATAAGGCCAGAATTTTCATGTCTTTCATTTGCTTTCTTCTAAGGATTTCTTCACCAGCATGCTGGCTATTTTTGGATCCGCTTTACCTTTTGACAGCTTCATCACTTCACCCATGAACAGGCCTAGCAGCCCCAGCTTACCGCTTTGATATTCGGCTACTTTATCTGGATATTTAGCAATGGCCTCCTTCACAAACTCATTTATTGACCCTTCATCGCTTTCTTTGATCCAATTGTTCTCAGTAGCTATTTCCATCGGAGATTTAGCAGAACCCTCAGTTAGCAATGGAAATATTTTTTGTGTTGCAACTGAGTAGCTGATCGTACCGTTCTCGATTAATTCGATAAGCGTTGCCAACACATCTGTAGTAACGTTGAATTCTGAGATTTCTTTTGCGTTTTCGTTTAGATAGGATTTTACCGGACCCATAATCCAGTTTACTGCGGCTTTAACTTTGCTGGTCTTTCCAATTAACTCCTCAAAATATAAAGCTATCAACTTTGATTCTGTAATAACCGTAGCATCGTAATCTGATAAGCCAAGTTCTTCCGTGTACTTTTTGTACAATTCATTGGGCAAGGCTGGCATGTTTGCTTTTATATTGTTGATGTATTCCTCATCTACAATTACAATTGGCAGATCTGGTTCCGGAAAGTACCTGTAGTCATTGGCCATTTCCTTTGTACGCATCACCAACGTTTTTCCAGTTGCTGCATCGAATGCTCTCGTTTCCTGATCGATTTTTTCGCTATTATCCAACATCTTAATCTGTCTTGTAATTTCATACTTCAATGCCCTCTGAACATTTCGAATTGAATTCATATTCTTTACCTCCACTTTCTCACCCAATTCGGTGGCCCCTTTTTCTCTGACAGATACATTTGCATCGCACCGCATACTTCCCTCTTCCATGTTGCCATCGCATATTTCAAGATAGCGAACCAGTTTTCTCACTTCCGTTAAGAACTGATAAGCTTGCTCTGAATTTTCAATAACAGGCTCGGTCACCATTTCAAGCAGCGGCACCCCGGCACGGTTCAAATCGATTAGTGAATTAAAGGGATCCTGATCATGAATGCTCTTGCCTGAATCTTCCTCCATGTGTATACGGGTAAGCTCAATGTTTCTGGTATTTCCCTCTTTGTCTTTGATAGTTATGTATCCCCCAGTGCAAATTGGCGTAGTGTGCTGGCTAATTTGATAACCCTTTGGCATATCCGAGTAGAAATAATTTTTACGTGCATATTCATTTTGCTCACGAATTTCACAATTGCACGCAATTCCAAGCCGCACACCATATTCAACCATTTTGGTGTTAATCTTTGGAAGTACACCTGGGTGGCCTAGTGAAATTACGCTAACATTTGTATTGGGAACCGCTCCATACTCTGTTGAATCAGGCGAATAGGCTTTGCTCTGGGTTAATAACTGGATGTGAACTTCAAGGCCAATTACCGCCTCGTATTTATCAGCACTCATTGTCTAGCTATTGGATAATTTAGTAATCCTGGAAGAATGAAACCCCTGCTTTGTTTTTACCATCAATAAATAAAACCCTACCTCCAAAGAACCGGTTTGAATGGTAATTTCCGAATTTTCTTCCAATTTGTCGCCTCGTATTTCTCTACCCAAAAGATCATATATCTTGTAGGACTCAGGTGTTCCTCTTTCCGATGTTAAAGAAATAGTAATCTCGTCTGTAAATGGATTTGGATAAACATCAATAATTCCGGGCTCCTCAGCTAATGTGGAAATATCGACTACTGCAGCGTTAGATGGATCCAGCACCCAAAATCCCGAAGCTATGTCGGAAATTAATAGAATTCCAGAGGGAAGCAATGGGTAAACACCCCAAGCACTAACTCCTGATCCTGGCCCAGCCTGTGTAAGATAATATCCTGCAACCGTTGTATTTCCTGGATCCGAGATATCATAAATATATACGCCATCCTGGTAATAGCTAACATAGGCGTAGTTTCCCAGAATAATTGGATTGTGTGGAATTGCATTACTATCACCATCAGAAGTAACTGAATCTATTGCAGTTATGTTGCTTAAGTCTGAGACATCCAAAATGTATACATCCACGCCGTCGGTTTCATAGGCCAGCACGTAGGTATTTCCATCATCAGTAAGCCAGCCAGAATGATTATAAGCAGCCTTGGGTTCATGTGGATCGACAACTGCCTGCAAACTACCCAGAAGTATGGGGTTACCCGGAACAGTTAAGTCGTACACAAAAAGCCCATTCCCTCCAGCGTTGAGAAAAGCGGTATCATTTCTAACATACACATCATGTACGTAACCACCAGGAGTGACAAAATTTGCAATCTCGACCGGGTTGGCTGGATTGGCAAGAGAGAACATCCTAAGCCCGGGGTTGTTGTCTCCACCACAAGAGTACAGCCTTGCGGAGGAGGAATCGATGAAAATATTGTGAGAATTTGAAAACAATGCGTTCGATTCGTAAACCATGGTAACAGAAGCTGGCAGTGAGCCAAGATCCACTATTTGTAGAGTACTCATCGAATCTTCATCTGCCACCATGTACAAATAACCATTATAATCGTGATAATCACGATGCACACATGGTGGAGAACATACCGAGACAGTACCGGGTACATAATCTACTTTTACGGTATTTACCGGATCTGTAACATCAAAGAAGTGAGTCCCATCCCACGAACCTACAACTGCATACTCTCTCCCATTTTCGACGAAACCCCAAACTTCATTATAAATTAAATTAGTGTCTTCCCAATGGTACAGCACATTCATATTAAGACTATCCTGACCAAACGAATCGGTGCATACAATGAATAGGGCAACAACAAAGATCGGCTTTCTCATGTAATGTAGCGTATGCTTCAGTTGGATGTTTTTATAATCTTATGCACGATAGATTGATGTGAATCTGTGATACCGATAACATAAAAGCCATCTGAAAGGCCAGACACATCGATACTGAGCTCTGATAATCCACTGACCGGTACAACAGCTTGCCGCAGCAATTTTCCCAACCCATCATAAACAGATATCAAGGTGTTTTTGGATAAGGTCTCCTTCGATTTTATGGTGAGCTTATCCACAGCAGGATTGGGATAAATCGATGTTGATGATTCAAAAGTAGCTTCCTCAACACCGAGGGCAACGGATACATCGAACACATACAATCCAGTTTGCATATCAGAAACCAACACCAATCCGGAAGGGAGTAGTGGGTAAACACCCCAAGCGCCTTTGTAGCTTTTAAAATTTGACAAAGAATAAGTATCATAGTAGCCCACCTTAACAGGATTTGCCGGATTTGAGATATTATATATCTGAAGCCCGTCGTAGTAATAACTAACAAACAGAAAGTCACCATCGATAATGAGATTATGAGGAATAGCGCTGGTATCTGAGCTGTTAGCGTTAATCTGTGAAAGAACTGTAATGTTCGCCAAATTGCTAACATCACATACCTTCAGATCCATTCCATGCTTTTCATCAGCGAAAACATATACAGTTCCATCATCGCTCAACCAACCTGAATGATTGTAATCCTGATCGGGGTAGATGGTCAGAGACCCTATCAATTGGGAGCTTGAAATATTAGACATATCATAGATGAAGAGGCCATCGGTACCTTTATTACAGAATACGGTGTCATTCCTGATGAACATATCATGACAATATGACCCCAGGTTGCCAATCAGAATAGGGTTAACAGGATCGGCTAATGAAAATATCCTGCCATCGGCATTATACAACCTCGCTGATGCGGAATCAATAAATATATTATGACTCCTGTCGATCAGGGTATCATCATCATAAACGACCATTACCGAGTCGGGCAAAAAACTCAAATCGATTATCTGGAGTGTACTTGGCCCTTCGTCGCAGACCGCATACAGGTATCCATTATAATCGTGATAATCCCGATGAACTATGTTGGTGCCATCATCTGCGCCGGCAACAAAGGCTACTGTATCGACAGCTAGCGGATTGGTAATGTCAAAGAAATGGGTGCCATCTGTTGCCCCAATGATGGCATATTCACGGTTGTTCAGCTTTACGCCCCAAATCTCATTGTATGTGTTGTTGTAGGCAGTAGATGGGATTATTGTAGTATCCATCCAGTTATAGAGCAGGCTAATATTTAAGCTGTTCTGAGCGGCAATGGATCCACACAAGGTCAATGAAACAAATAGGGTAACCAGCCTGATCATCCTTTACAGCGTGCCGATAAGTTCTTTAATAAGCAGCGTCAACTTTGGTTCTATTTCTTCAGCAACATGCTGCACATCCTCATGTGTAACAAGCACTATTTTACCTGGAACACCCAAATCTGTAATTACAGAAATGGCAAAACAAGGTATGCCCATATGTCTGGCCGTGATGACTTCTGGAACTGTTGACATGCCTACGGCATCTGCACCAATGTTAAAAATATAACGGTATTCGGCGGGTGTTTCCAGACATGGACCAGATACAACAGCATAAGTTCCTGTATGTGCAGTAATGTCATTATCAGCCGCAATCTTTATGGCCTTTTCTATGAGTTCGCTATCATATGGCTCGCTCATGTCCGGAAAACGTGGGCCCAGCTTGTTATAATTTTGCCCAATTAACGGATTTCCCGGAAGCAGGTTTACGTGGTCATCTATAATCATCAAATCTCCAATTTCAAAATTCGGATTCACTCCTCCACATGCATTAGACACGAAGAGGTGTTTGATACCCAAAAACTTCATTACCCGAACAGGAATAGCCAATTCTTGAAAGGTATAGCCCTCATAATAATGAAACCTTCCCTGCATTGCCACCACATTCTTCGAACCTATTTTTCCAAAGATGAGCCTACCGGAATGACCGTCAACTGTTGAGACTGGAAATCCGGGAATATCTTCATACAGTATAGAAGTTTTAACTTCTATTTCGCTCACAAGGCCTCCAAGCCCCGTTCCAAGTATTATCCCTAATTCAGGTAAAGTATCAACTTTGGTTTCAATGAACTCTACTATAGATTTGATTTTTTTCAACATAGTTTATTATTTCTTTCTTGAATTCTACTCCATCTTCATCGTGAAAATTTATGGTGATTGGAATATAGAAAATGGGAAGTTTCACTAAAGCTTTGAAAACTCCCGGAATTGCCAATCGCATTGCATCCTTCTCAGTGGTGAGTATAATCTTATTTTCATTTACAATATTATCAAATTTTTCCAGAATATTTTCCACATCCTCCTTTGTGTACTCATGATGATCGTCATATTTCATATGAATAAGTTCACTAATGTTGCCCTTATAGTATTCTATAAGTGGATAGGTGTGGGCAATTCCTGTAAGTAGGAGGATAGAATAGTCTCTTTCGAAATAAAAACTTTTATTCACCATCAACGGTGTTTCTGTACTATTATTTTTTTGAGCCATGTTGGCAAATGCCGGAACTAAATCACCGTATTCAACATAGGAAAAGAACAACTTCTGTTTAGGCTTTAACTTAATTCTCGCATCTATTCTTCGCCTTTCTAAGGGTGATAGCAACTTGGGGGAGTTTGTTACCACAATGATATCTGCTCTCTTCGCACCAATTTTCGGTTCTCTCAGGTTGCCCGCCGGAAGCATAAAATCCGTTTTATCCAAAGCAAAATAATCCTCCAGCAGAATAGACAAGCCCGGTGATATGGCTCTGTGTTGAAAGGCGTCATCCAGTACGATAACTTTAAGATCAGGAGCCAGCTTTAATAGTTTATTAACGCCGTGAACTCGACTTTCATCTACAGCAACATGAATTTCGCCAAACTTCTGCTTCATTTGCCGTGGCTCATCACCAATTTCCGATGAGGAGGATTCATCATCGGCAAGACGAAACCCGGAGGTTACTCTACCATACCCCCTGCTCAGGGTTGCTAATTCGGACCCCTTCGCCACACCTTCTGCTGCAAGATTCCTCAATATATACTCAACATGTGGTGTTTTTCCCGTTCCTCCTACAGTTAAGTTTCCGATTGATATTACCGGGATATCGAATTTCTTTGATGGCAATAATCCAATATTGTAGAGGAGGTGATAGAGCAACACAAATGCTCCGTAGACTATAGAAAAGGGAAGCAGTAAAATTCTCAGGGAATCCATCGGAAAGCTCGAATATTCACAAATTTAAGGTTATTAAATAAATAAATTATTTTTGTGATATGTACAAAGTGAGTATAGCAGATCAGATATTCGATATTGAGTTCGATGAGAGCAACAAGGGTGTTTTAAGCGTGAATAACAAGACGCTTGAATGGGACGTTATAAAACTGGAGAAGGATAACTTTCATATTATTCATAACAACAAATCTTACAATGCCCAGCTTTTAGAGGCCTCGTACGATACGAAGAGCTTTAAATTTCGTGTGAACAATAACGTCTACGACCTCAAAGTAAAAGACCGATACGACGAATTACTGGCGGAGCTGGGGATCAATAGTGGCAACGGGGCAAAAGTTCATCAAGTTAAAGCGGCCATGCCCGGAAAAGTGCTGGAGGTGAATGTGAAAGCGGGAGATAAGGTAAAGTGTGGTGAAAACTTAATTGTACTCGAGGCCATGAAAATGGAAAATATTATCAAATCGCCAGAAGATGGCACCATTAAATCATGTGAAGTAAAAGTAGGCGCTACTGTAAATAAAAACCAGCTTTTAATCACGTTTAAACAACAGAAATGAATATCAAATACTTATTGCTCGTACTCTCTCCTCTTGTTGCTTTCATGCTCACGGCGTGCTCAACAGCAATAAAAGATGCAGATGTAGGTGAATCTCCTGCAACAGAAGAAAGACAGGTAGAATCGGTTACTTATATATATGACCACAACAGTACCGGGATTTATTGGACAGCCTATAAGCATAGCGCAAAGGTTGCGGTTCAGGGTATTATGGATTCCATTGTAGTTAACGGGGCAGAGGATTCTGAAAGTATATTGGAATTGCTTACCAATACCAGTTTCACGGTGTATTCTTCCAGTGTTAATTCAAAGGATCCGTTGCGCGATGAAAAAATTCGAAAATTTTTCTTTGGCAATATGAGCAATGGAGACGCAATTTCTGGCGAGATCATGTCAGTGCTCGGAGACGAATCTGATGGTGACGGAACGCTTAATCTTAAGATTAACGATTTAGAAAGAGAAGTTCCCTTTGTCTATGAAGTTGAAGGCGAAACGGTTAATATCAGGTGTACACTTGACTTCAATAACTGGAGCTGCACCAGGTCATTAGCTGAGCTTCACAAGGCCTGTGATGAAAAGCATACCGGGGAAGACGGGAAGAGCATCTTCTGGCCAACGATCGATGTGTTAATAGAAACTACGCTGAAAGTAAAGGTTAGCAGTTAAACGTCAGTGGTAAATTGTACCAGGTTCGAGAATTGTTTCACCCTCGCATTCACCTCTCCTCTATTTAATCCCTCAAGATTTTCTTTTCCAAATTTCTCCACACAGAATGAGGCCATCGCAGATCCGTAAATAACGGCTCTTTTCATATTCTCAAAAGACAAGTCATCGGTAGCCGCCAGGAACCCAATAAATCCACCGGCAAAGCTGTCTCCCGCTCCTGTAGGATCAAACACTTCTTCCAAAAGAAGCGCAGGACTGTAAAAAACCTGGTCTTCATGAAATAACAATGCACCGTGCTCACCTTTCTTGATAACCAGGTATTTCGGCCCCATACCCCTGATTATTTTTGCGGCTTTAATCAAAGAGTACTCTCCGGTAAGCTGTCTTGCTTCTTCGTCGTTGATGGTAAGGACATCTACTTTTGCTATTACCTCCTTGAGGTCGTTCAAGGCAACATCCATCCAAAAATTCATGGTGTCCATAACAACAAGCTTTGGTTTTTCTGTAAGCTGATCGAGTACTCGCATTTGAACAGAAGGTGTAAGGTTACCGAGCATAATATATTCAGAGGCCTTATATGAATCCGGCAATATTGGATCAAAGTTTTCCAGCACATTCAGCTCCGTTACCAATGTGTCTCTTGTATTCATATCGTTGTGGTACTTCCCGGCCCAAAAGAACGACTTCTCCCCTTCCACAATTTGTAAGCCTGCTGTATCGATGCTACGTTTATTCATTGCGGCAATCGCTTCTGCTGGAAAATCAGAACCCACTATAGATACTAAGTTTATTTTGGACGTAAAATAGGATGCAGCCAACCCTATGTATGTAGCGGCGCCGCCAATTATTTTATCGGTTTTCCCAAATGGGGTTTCTATTGCATCAAAAGCAACAGTTCCTACAACTAACAAGCTCATATATTCTGTTTTTACAATTGTTAACGCGGGCAAAATTAACAATATCGCCTAACTAATGGGCACCACTAATATTGCAGGGCCAGCTATTCCGGAAGATGTAAATAACAACGAAACACCAATATAGCAGGCTATTTCATAATGATGTATCTTTGAATAGATGAAACACTTGTCGAAATTAGATTCTGTTATTGGCACCTTTATGGCTATAACGGTCATCGGTTTATGGGTAATCAATTTAGTTTACCTTCTCAACCATGAAGCTGATGCATACGATTGGAAAATTTATATACTTTTTCTTTTTCAAATACATCTGTACACCGGATTGTTTATCACTGCTCACGACGCCATTCATCAGTGTATTTCCAAGATAAGAATCGTAAATAACGCACTGGGAAATATAGCTTCGGTTCTGTTCATGTTTAACTCCTACAGCCGTTTGCACGATAACCACATGAAACACCACAGGTACAATGGCACTTCAAAAGACCCCGATCATCACGAGAAAGATGCTTTTTTCCCCTGGATTGCAAAATTCGTGTCTGCATATGTCACCTGGAAACAAATATTTTTGGTTGCCCTTGCTTTTAATCTACTCTGGTTCTTGTTTCCGATTCAAAATGTAATATTGTTTTATGCCTTGCCTTCTATATTAGCCACCTTTCAAATGTTTTATTTTGGAACATATGCACCCCATATGGGCACCCATGAAAACAGACACAAAAGCCGCACACAATCTAAAAATCATTTATGGGCTTTTCTTTCCTGTTACTTTTTCGGTTATCACTATGAGCATCACGATGCCCCGTGGGTTCCGTGGTGGAAACTATTTCAAGAGAAAAACAGGCTTTTGCAAGAAGGCATGAAGTAGACTTTGTCTGAGGCTTTGTCAATACAGCACGCATTTTTTGAGAATAAGATCAAATCGAGAATAGGAAAGTGATGCGGCCAATACCGGCCACCGGTCAAGCTATTAACCAGTTAAATAGCATTGCTGCTGCTCCGCAAATTCAGCTCAAATTTAATGCGGTGATTGCGACCTAATTCTTTTCTATACGCGCTTTTTTTTGAACCCAGGCTCAACATGAAGCAGTACTGCTTCCAAATAGCGGAATGAGCAGAAAGAGTAAGAATAGTCGAACTGATTGGCTCATGTACCCCAAGTTGGTTAATAAATTCAATCGTCGATTATTCAGCTATTTTTTAATAAAAATAAACTGCCCTCCTTCATCTCCAGTGTTCTTAATTGGTTGAAACATTGGAGACTGTTCAGAGTTGTTCATAACAGGGATTCTGAGCGCGTTGTAGAGCTGACTGGCGTCCAGGTAATTAATTTTGTTGTTCGTTAACGCCTTCATAAAATAATAAGCAAATACAGAATGTCCATCCTTGCCACCATCCATTACAGGCTCTATACCTCCAGAGGTCATGGCCTTACGTGACATTACGCTATATACCTTTTTGTAATAGGCTTCAGAATCCTCAAATGGTACGCTTACTGTACTCCCACGAAATATATCACCGCTAAAACAAGCGTCAGATACAAGTAGCGTGTGTTTTGATTTTATTCCAGCAAGGAAGGTTTGAATATCATCATTGGAGATATATCCAGATGTTGCTTTTGTGGATGCATCATGAGGAACCCAATAACCTTTGTTGAGGTTAGTCTTAAACTCACCATGGCCGGAGTAATAAATAAACACATTATCATTCTCCTCCACATTTTCGACAAGCCATTCTAACTGATTAAATATGGCCGATCTATTAGCATTTTCATCATATAGGGTATAGAATTTATCGAAACGGTAATTCGTTCGTAACAGTTGTTCAATAGCCTTGGCATCGTTTACAGCGTTTTTTAAAGGAGTCCATTCGCCTTGATAGTTGTCTATGCCTATTATTAACGCGTAGTAATTGCCAATTTTCATTTCTTCAGCCTTTGCAACATTGAGGCCTTTTAGCGGATCACCGCTGCCTCGATATATCTTCTCATCAGCCGTTGTTTCATTAGAAGTTGTTTCAACTTTCGTTTTATTCAATATTGTCATTGCGGGTTCAAATGCGGGATTATTTAATAACACAACATTCAATTTTTCAAGTGCTCGTTGTCTTTTCCCTTCATCTAGTAGCTCAAGTGCCTGCGAGTATATCAACGCGGCCTGGTAGCTGATTTCTTGATTTTTCTCCGAGTTATTAATTAATACTCTTTCCTCAGGCTTAAGATTGACTTCAAGGTTTTCAATGATTTTGAAAGCAAGCTGTTTTTCAAGCTTGAAAAAGTTGGCTGTTGGCCCTTCGACACCATCAGATTTTAGGATCTCTCCTGTTTCAACATCAATAAACCTTGCATCAATTCTGAAAGTGCCAAACATTTCAAAAAACGATCCGGTGAGGATAATCTGAGCACCCAGCAGTTTCCCAAGTTTTGAAGCGGTCTTCGCATCAAAACCTTTTGAGTTACTCAGCTTTTGTTCCTTAATTAATTCCTCCAGTTTGTCTCTCTCGACAATCCTAAGTGTACTGACATTGGATAAGTCCGTAATTAACATATCGGCAAGACCTTTTTTTAACTTCTCCATTTTAGATTCCCCTGAAGTATTGTCAAAATACAGGATAGCCACTCTCTTAGGATCATCCTCAACTTGAAAATTATCTTTATGAGATTCTGAATAGGAATGTGTGCCACCAATAACGAATGTGGACGCGATCATACCCGATACAATCGCAAGTGTTACAATGCTCATTCTCATGTTATATTAATTATTGAGTTAGCTAAATATACAAAATCATATTTGACTGTAAGTAGATACATCTAAGACACATTTTTATTGATGGCTACTCAAGTT
>DTRI01000030.1 GCA_012966015.1 Flavobacteriales bacterium
TGATTGACCTTTATGGACTCGCAATAAACAGTGTTTTGCTGAAAGGCAATGGTTGTATCTCCGTATGGTGATAAAATAACATAGGCTTGATTTTCAATTAAATCTGAATTCATGATCAAATAAATCCTATGTTTCATTTTTATTGGAAAGTAATTCTCATTACTTATAGAAATTGCTTTTTTTTCATCAATGACATTTGAATATATTCCAATGTCATTTGGGGCTATTCCGTTTACGGTCCAACCAGTTATAGAGGGCTTTAAATCATTATATACAGTAGGCCTGTTCGTTTCTTTAATATCAATCCAATCTGTTTCGAGGTGTACAACCCAAACATTATTTGAAGAAGTCTCGATATTGGTTATTTGCTGTGCTATAGTAGCAGGGCAAAACATTAATGCCACTAAAAGCTGCATGCAACAAGCTCTGATTCTTTTTGGTTTAATCATATTTCCTGTTTTTTCAAATGAACACCAACGGTACAGGCAGGCCGAGACAAGTGGGGCGTGATGGGGTGCCTCTTTTTGCCCTGAGCATGATGTTGGTTTAATACCCCAAGTTAGGCATTTCTGCCTCAACCGCCATTAGCTATTTTTCCGATCCATGCCATGACACGAGCGGTCTGCGCGCCATAGTTGCTTCTTTTTGCTCTTGTATGCATTTTCAGAATGTATAACGTGGAAGGGAAAGGTGTTCGGTCTAACGACTTCTCCGGGTGATAGAATTAATTATTGTCTATTTTTAACCGTTCCTATTCTCCTTAAAAACAGATTTGATTGTGGTTCATAAAATCGGTGAAATAGAAGGGCTGCAAAGGAAAGCTTTTTATCTTGAAGTAATAAGTTCTTTTGCAGCTAAGCTGTTGGGTGCGAACTCAAGCGATGATATCGCATGGCTTGTCGCCAAGCATGCTGTTGGCAAGCTTGGATATGTCGATTGCATCGTTTACTTACTGGACGAAAAAAAAAGCCGGCTGTACCAGAGAGCGGCACACGGGCCCAAGAATCCAGTGGCTTTTGACATTGAGAATCCCATTGTAATAAAGATGGGGAAGGGAATAGTGGGTTCGGTGGCCAAGACTGGAGTAGGGGAGATTGTGGGTGATACCAGCCTTGATGCCCGCTATATAATCGACGATGAGAACCGAGCTTCTGAAATCACAATTCCCATACTGGCCAAGAACGAAGTAATTGGCATTATTGATTCAGAGCATCCGGACAAGAACTTCTTCAGCCAGGATGATTTTGAAGTATTGACCACCATTGCCTCAATGACATCCGCCAAGTTGGGCCAGGTCAAAATACAGGAAGAGCTGCAGATGCACAAACGATTGCTTGAAGACAAGGTCAAGGCCAAGACACAGCAGCTTCAAAGGACGATATTGGAATTGAGGAAATCCAATAGAGAGATATTGGACCGGGATAAGGAAAAGGAGATCTTGCTTAGGGAGATTCACCATCGAGTTAAAAACAATCTCCAGATACTAACCAGCTTAATGAATCTGCAGGCATCAGTATCCAATAATGATGTGGTAAAAGGAATGCTTAAAGAGTGTCAACGAAGAATTTTGTCAATGGCTGCTATTCACGAGCAGTTGTATATGGGCGGGAACATGGCAGAGATCGAGGTGAGGTCGTATATTGTGCAGATTACGGATAGCATATTGCATTCTTTTGGTGCATCGGAGAGGGTGAATTTGATAATTAACGTAGGGGTCAGCTCTTTTGATATAGCCACTTCAATTCCTCTGGGGCTGATGGTGAATGAATTGGTGGTGAATGCTCTTAAGCACGGTTTTAAGGATGTTGCAGGAGAACTCAGTATTTCTGTGAACTGTGAAGGCGATTCTGTAGTTCTGATTGTCAGGGATAACGGTTTAGGATTTGACACCTCGGCCAAGAAAAGTGGCAGCCTGGGAATGGAGCTGATTAAGATACTGACCGAGCAGCTAGAAGGAGAAGTCACCTTCGATTCCGGCGAAAGTGGAACGACGTGCAGGCTGGCGTTTCCTGCCAAGCAATTTTGTTAGCTGTGGTTCTTTCATTTCTTCTGTGAAGTAATATTTAAGGCTTCTGCAACTTCAATCTTAGTTGTAGTATAGTCGGTATTGTTAGCCATGATATTATTTCCAGCCTCCGCCTAATGCCTGATATAAATTTGTAATGGTCTGTAGTTTGGTTAATTCTAGATCTATGATAGAAAGTTGTGTGTTTAAGGCATTGTCTTTGGCCCTGAGCACTTCCAGGTAATTCGCCAAACCCTGCCCTTGCAGTTCCTCAGAATATTCTATCGCCTTCACCAATGCGTCGTTTTCTTTTTTCTTAATGACCAGCGATTTAGTGTTAGCATTATAAGTATACAAAGCATTGGAAACCTCGCTGTAGGCCTGTAATATAGTTTGCTTGTAGTCCCAAAAGGCTATTTCCTGTTTGCTTTTCGCTACCTCTTTATTGGTTTTCAGCCTTCGTTGGTTAAAAATGGGTTGGGTAAGATTTCCCAGGACAGTTGCAAATAATGAATTCAAACTAAACAGGTTGCCAAAATTTTGACTGTTGAGGCCAGCGCCGGCACTGATGGATAAAACAGGATACATGCTGGCATGTGCCACATTGGTTAATTCAAAAGCGTTGACAAGATTATACTCAGCAGCCAGAACATCGGGCCTGTTATCCAAAAGCTGTATGGGGATACCCACATCCAAATCCTGGGTAAAAACCTGCTCAGATAGCTTTGTTCTTGGAATAGCCTGGGGCGTTCTGCCCAGCAAGGTGCTGAACGCATTTTCAATTATCTTAATGCTACTTTCAATTTCTACCAGCAGTGCTTGTGCATTGTACAATAGCGCCTCATTTTGCTTTACCGCCACTTCCGTAACAGTACCTGCCTCTTTTAAGGCCTTTATCGTACTTACCCCTTCAGTACGGTTTTGAATACTGGAGAATACAATTTCTCTTTTTTCGTCCAGTGCTAACAAGAGGTAATAGTTGTAGGCTATCGAGGTTACCAACTGCGATTTAACCAGTCGTTGTACATTTTCAGTTTGCAGATATTGGGCAAGTGCCGCTTTCTTTTGACTTTTGATTCTCCCCCAAATGTCTGCTTCCCAGGATAAAGAGGCACCTAAATATATATCCTCAAAGTTTGTGCCTTCTGGTATGCCACCACCGCTGAATGTATTGATTGAGGGTACATTTTCCCCAACTCCTGCTCCCGCGTTCACGTTGGGCAAAAAACCGGCTTTAGCCTGCTTCACATACGCCTGGGTAATTTGAAGACTTTGGCTCGCCTTCAGCACGTCTAAATTATTGGCCAGCCCTTCATCTATGTAAAATAATAATAGAGAATCAGAGAAGAAACTCTTCCACTCATAGTCTGCGAGTGATGTGGTGTCTGTTTCAATCTTCTCTTGCCGGTAGTTTTCTAGCTCATAAGGATTCGTTTGAGCGTAGTCTTTGTTGATTTTGCAAGATTGGGTCAGCGATAAAACTCCTAAAAGGGCAACAACTTTATAGGTTAATTTTAGCATCTTGAGTTACTGTTTTTACAGGTTTAATTTTTTCTTGAATAGATTGGAAAACAACAAACAATGCAGGGATCACCAGGAGGCCTAAAATGGTTCCAATTAACAGTCCAAAAGCAGCTCCTGTTGCCAATGACCTGTTTCCATTGGAACCTACTCCGCTGGACAATACCAGAGGCATTAAACCAAAGATAAAGGCAAAGGAAGTCATTAGAATAGGCCGCAAGCGTTCTCTTGCACCTAAGATTGCTGCCTGCTTGATTGAATTCCCTTTAAGCCGTTCCTGCAAAGCAAACTCAACTATCAGAATGGCATTTTTTGCCAACAATCCAATAAGCATAATCAAGGCAATTTGAAAGAAGATATTGTTTTCTAAACCTGCTAAACTTTGTGATAAATAGGCCCCCATAATACCTAAAGGAAGAGAAAACAGAATGGAAAAGGGCAGTATGTAACTTTCGTACTGGGCCGCCAATAACAGGTACACAAAAATAATAGTGATCAAGAATATCATCGCCGTTTGCGTTCCCGAGCTGATTTCTTCACGGGTGAGCCCAGAGAAAGCAATATCAAAGTTGTTGGGCAATGTCTCAGCGACTTCATTTACAGCAGCAATGGCATCCCCTGTACTATAGCCGGCGTTGGGAGCACCGCTTACTGCCGCCGAGTTAAATAAATTAAATCTGCTCACAGATTGAGGGCCAGAAGTTTTTTCCAGGGTGACAAACTGTGTTATAGGAATCATTTGTCCTTGTTGGTTTCGGACAAATATCTTGTTGAGGCTTTGCAAATTGTTCCTGTCTTCCGGGGGGCTTTGCACCATTACCCGAAATTGTTTGCCAAACTTGGTAAAATCTGCCGCATACACCCCACCGATATATCCACGCATACCCCCAAAAATTTCGGTTAAGGAAACACCTTTCTGCTTTGCCAGTGGTGCATTTACCAGGAAATTGTATTGAGGATAATTGGTGTTAAATGCACTTTGAGCATATTTGATTTCTGGCCGCTGGTAAAGGGCGGCCAGGTATTTTTTTGTGGTTTCGTCTAATAATTTAATCGATCCGCCAGATTTGTCCAACATCTGCAATTCAAACCCTGAGCTTACGCCAAAACCCGGAACACTGGGAGGGCTGAAGAAGAGCATTCTGGCATCGGGGATTTGCGTGGCAAGCACAAAAAGCTTGTTTGTGATGGCTTCTATAGATTGTTCTTCGTTACCTACCCGCTCTTCCCAGTCGGTTAGTTGTAAAAACGCCAACCCGTAGTTATTGCCTGCACCGCTTATTAAGCTGCTGCCAGCAATAAAAGTGACCTTAGAAACGCCAGGAATTTCTTTTCCTCTTTTGTTGAGTTCTTTTAGTACACTGTATGTTCTATCCAACGAACTTCCCGGCGGCAATTCAACATTGGCAAATATTATTTTCCTGTCTTCATTAGGTACAAACCCCGTTGGCGTAGTTTTATTGAACCACCAAATTCCGAACACGCTTGCCAGAAGAATTAAAAATGTCAATGCCTGTTTAGATATTAAAAATGCAACTGCCTGACCGTATTTTTGCGTTATCTTTTCAAAACCTGCATTAAATGCATCGTAAAAGCGCTGCAAAAGATTCTTTTTGTTGCCGTGCTCATCAGTATGTGGTTTTAACACCAGGGCACAGAGCATTGGACTTAAGGTTAAGGCATTTATGGCTGAGATGATAATGGCAATTACCAGGGTTATCCCAAACTGCTTGTAAAACACACCGGAAGGGCCTGAAATAAAAGTCACAGGCACGAATACAGCGACCATAACCAGTGTAATTGAAATAATGGCTCCGCTGATACCACCCATCGCATTGTTGGTTACCTCTTTCATATCAGGGTTCTTCTCCTTTTCCATTTTGGCGTGTACCGCCTCTACCACTACAATAGCATCATCTACTACAATTCCAATGGCAAGAATTAAAGCGAATAGGGTTAATAGATTAATAGAAAACCCAAAAAGATTGAGGAAAAAGAATGTGCCTATTATGGATACAGGAACTGCAATGGCAGGTATCAGCGT
>DTRI01000031.1:0-3538 GCA_012966015.1 Flavobacteriales bacterium
AGAACTGAACCTGTGGTGCCATCTCAGAACCAAATGCTGCTGTAGCTATGAGACAACCGCCGCCCTCAGCTTCTGGCTGTGCTGCTTCAGCTTCTGCAACTGGAGTTTCGAGGAAATTCTTGTATCCTTGTTTGTCATAGATCTCTGGAACAACAAATGTTCCTTCCATCATCTGATTCTTGATTTCGGCTATTTTTGACTTGAGTGCAGAAGGAATCTTACTTTCAGTTTCATGATATGGTGCTAAACCTGATACCCCTTCATTTATACCCCACCGATAGAATTCACCACCTTTTATAATGCCTGCCTCATGCTTCTCAACTCCTTGCAAAATCAGAGTTGGAATACCTTGGAGCGCACTTGATAGAGTGACATCAGGAGCTAGAAATGATTGATCGTTTGTATTGCTTATCAGCCACACATCCGGGTTTTCTTTTACAGCTTTAGCAGCGCCAACAGCTCCCAAATCAAGATATTGCCAGATGACATCTGCACCAGCGTCCATCTGACCTTTAGTAGCTTCGTAGCCTTTTGATAGATCATCCCAGCTGCCAGTGTATACTTCTAATACCGTGGCTTGAGGATTCTGGGTAAGCACTCCGAGTTTAAATGCTTCATTCCAACGAATTACATCTGGATAATCAATGCCCTGAACACTTCCTACTATATTTGACTTGGTCATTCCACCAGCTAATATTCCAGCAAGGTAACCTGATTGCTCGTTCATCATATCCACTCCAATCATGTTTGCTGGATATGGTGAATCAAATGGAGGAACTGCTGCGACAACTAAGAAAGTCGTGTTTGGGTAATCTGGCGCTATTTTTTTAGTAAGATCAGTGAACTGAGCACCACCCATTATCACATACTTGTAACCTCGTTCTGCATAATCTCTAGTTGTTGTTTCCCACTCAGCAGGAGGAGTTTTTTCACTTAAAGATACTTCGTAGCCGAGCTTTTCTTCTAAAGCTAACAAACCTTGATGATGTGATGTACCCCATCCAATATCATCTATTGATGCATCCATAACAAGAGCTGCTTTTGTAACTTCTGCATGGGCAGGTGGAACACTAATGCCAATAAACGCTGTAAAAATAATAATTGATAAAATTCCTAGACCAATGTCATTTATTCTTTCTTGAGACAAAACGATGTAAAGTAATAAAAATTGTTTGATATAAAGATGATCCTGAATGTAGTTAAGCAAAATTTTAGGGATTCAGTTCAAATGAGCCCAGTTGCGGTAATTGTGAATGTGTAAAATGTAGCAGATTGACTCTGCAAACCAAAATTAAAAAACACAATATGATAATTGCACTTCAGAAGCCTATTGCTGGTATTTTTTTTTGAATGCCTGGATAGCTTTCTCAAAACATTGTAAAGGTGCACAGGCAATACCAGAACCTATGAGTCCACCGTTTTTGTGTATTATAGCAGTGTCAATAAAGGGAGTTATGCCTGTTTCGATAACCTTTCTAATATCAATTCCGAGTGGGGCACCCTCGAAATTAAGATAGGGTATAGTAAAAAAAGGATTCTTAGCAAATGTGATCTTAGCCATCTGTTTAGTTTGTTCAAGAGCCTGCTCAGTGGTTTCACCCTTCATAAGCGCCATGGATGGAGAAGCTGCTATAGAAAATCCTCCAAGGCCGACTAATTCAGTTACACAGCTATCTCCTATGTCCAGCCCGGCATCTTCAGAACCATAGCCTGGAGAATATAACCCATGAATTGGACTGGCTGGACCGGTGAACCATTCATCTCCGAGGGAACTCACCTTAATACCGAATTCTACACCGTTTCTTGCTTGGTTCGTTACAATTGTGCTATACTCAATTCCTTTTGCAGGTTCAACAATGGACTTTATTGCAGACATGATAATATGGAGAAAAAAAACTTCAGAGCGTCTAAGAAATTCAAATGACTGCTTAACGCTATCTCTATCCAAATCCGACGTTGCAAGATAAGGTGCAATTTCTGCGATGAATAACGCTGTAGCTGCAGTGCATCTTGAGTGACATTCATCATTCATATTCAAAGCTTTAGAAACTATCTTCTTCACATTGAGCCCTCCCATTTCTTTAATTGCAAATCTCAGAACTGGTGTTAACACACGGTCCAACCATTGCAGGTGGGTAATAACATCGGTGTCATTGTTCCCCCAATGCAAAGCTTTGATTGGCCATCCTTCGTGGTGATTGCAAAAGGCAATGTTCCCATATTTCAGATTCTTGAGTACATAAACAGACATGGAAGCTGTCGTAATTCCAGTCATGCCACCAACGGTTGCATGTTCATTACAAGGTGAAAGAATTACTTCCCCTCTTTCAACAAGCTTTATGGCCTTTTCATGTGAGTCGGCCAGACCTTCAAACAACATGCCTCCAATAACTGCATTTTTCTGAGCTTGACACATTTCTTTCCAACTTATGGGCGGACCAGAGTGTAGAATAGTTTCGTTAGACATTTCAGGTATCACTTCAATGGCGAGCTTGATATCGGTCAAGACAGGATCGCCTGCAAGTATTATTTCCACTGTCTTTTGATTAGCATCATCAACTAAACCGTTTTTTATCATAAGTTCACAGCCATTTTTTTTACTTTCTGTTAAGCTGACTCTTGCAACGTTTTATAACTCCATCCGCCGCTTCTTGAGCCTTTTCCATAATTTCACTTTCATTGATATGAACTAGTTTTCCTCCTTCAACCAGAACCTCACCATCAACTATGACAGTATCTACATCAGTTCCACTAGAAGAATAAACCAAGGTGGAGATGGGGTCATGTAGTGGAGTAGTATGAAGTTTATGTACGCCAACTATCACAATGTCAGCCTTCTTTCCAACCTCAAGTGATCCGATTTCGTTTTCCAATCCCATGGATTTGGCACCATTTATTGTGGCGATTTGCAAGATTTCATAAGCAGGCATGATGGTGGAATTCTCTGTTGTAGCCTTTAGAAGAAGAGCCCCAAACTTCATACATTGTATCATGTCCTGACTATTATTAGGTGAGTCTGTACCAAGTCCAACCACTACTCCAGCATCACGCATCTTATGAATAGGTGCTGCCCCCGCTGCAAGTAGCATATCTGCTGTTGGTGTATACATAACCCGAGCTTGTGCCTGGGCGATATATTGTATTTCTTTTTCTGAAACAAAGATCGTGTGAGCCATTTGAAATTTAGGTCCAAGTACACCAATATCGTGAAAAACCTCAACGTACCCCTTACCGTATCTTTCCTTAATGCGGTTTGTCCCTTCACGATCTTCAGCAACATGAGTATGAATTCCAATATCATGTTTTTTAGCCAATTCATTGAATTTGCAAAGGGATTCGAGGCTACAGTATAACAGGTTAGCAGGATGGATCCAAGTCTTTATTCTACCATCACCCTTATTGTGCCACTTTTCTATAATCCTCTCATATTCATGATTTATTTCGTCAAGACTCTCCACAAAAATTTCGGGTATTTTAGATGGCTCATCGTGATACCCTCTTAGTAATATAGTCTTAATCCCAGACTCTAGAGAAGCCT
>DTRI01000031.1:3548-4060 GCA_012966015.1 Flavobacteriales bacterium
GCGCGACTCTATCAATAATTCCTTTTCGATCTTTTCGTTGACATGTATTATTGTCAATGACAAAGGTGGTTCCAGTCTTCAGATTTTCAACATATCCTAAAAGTGCGCCAATATAGGCATCATCTTCAGAAAGCTCACTCATGAAAGGCCAAATGGTTGCCCTAAGCCAATCGATTGTATGTTTATCCATTCCAAGACCACGGGTCAGGTAATAAACCATGTGAGAATGAGTGTTGATAAGACCCGGAATGACAAGATTTTGTCTAGCATCTATTATCTTTTCAGCTTTGTATTTTGGTAACAAATCATCACTCTTTCCTATATCGACGATTCGATCATTTTTAACGAAAATAGCTCCGTCTTTAATTATCCTATCTTTTTTATCTACAGTTATTATGTGCGCGTTTTTTATTAAAATCGATTTATACTGTGTCTGTCTATTGATGCCAACCAACTTATCATAATGTCTTAAAAAATATTATATTAGTATTCTCAGCAAAGATTCAGTCAAA
>DTRI01000031.1:4070-5555 GCA_012966015.1 Flavobacteriales bacterium
GTTTGGATGTGGGAAACGAAGCTAATCTTAACATAATAGATGCTAAAGATGTGTATCAAGCCATCAGAATGCAATCTGACAGACTTTACGTAATAAGATTAGGAAACGTAGTAGCAGGAACAAAAATGAAGAGTTCAGACATTTAATTGGCTGTCAAGATATGCAATATCTTAATGCTGTTCAACAAAGATAAAAAATATTTTTTGATAGATTCGCTGATTATCTGGCAAGTATTATTGTAAAGAATTAATCTCCAATCAAATATCTATCTGGCAGCTCAAGGTCAGCTCTATCTATTATAGCAGCTGAAGATGTCTGTGCCTGTTCCAAAAGCTTGCTCTCATCATCTTCACTCATCCAAGTAAGTTTGTGGTTCTCCATCAAAATTTTACCGTTTACTATTACAATCTCAACGTCAGTTCCTATGGCTTGATATGCTAGTATCGATGGTAAGTGGTGCATCGGCCTGAGATGCGGTGCGTTTAGATCCAGAATTATTATGTCAGCCTTCTTTCCAATCTCCAGAGAACCAATAGATTTTTCCATGCCCAATGCTTTTGCTCCTTCTATCGTTGCCATTTCTGTAGCTTGTTCTGCGGTAACACATGATGCGTCAGTCATGTTTGCTTTATGAATTAGTGAAGCTGCCCTTATTTCATTTAGTATATTTACTGAATCGTTACAGTTTCCATCATCACTGCCAAGACCCACAGTGATTCCTTGTGCTAGGATTTTTGGTATCGGAGCAATGCCTGAAGCAAGGTACATGTTGCTAGTTGGTTGGTGTGCAACCTTTACATCATTCTGTTTCAGTAACCGAATATCTCTATCATTGACCCATACACAATGAGCTGCAAGAAGTCTTGGATTTAGAAACTTTATCGAGTCAAGGTATTCGGTAGTGGATACACCGAAGGGTCTGAATTCTACAGATGTTTCAGCCAAGTGTATAGTTAATCGTGTGTCATATCGTTGAGCTATCTCTAGGCTCCCGGTCAGACCCTCCTTACTGCACCAAGCTGGTCCATGGGGCGAAGGCCAAACCTGCACCAAGCTGTCTTCAGAGTTATACTCTTTAATGAGATTCTCGATCGAACTTAAAACAACTTGTGTGTCTTCAATAAAATAATCTTCAACATGATTCACTTTTGGTGATTTAGCTTCAAGGATCTTGTAGTAATCTGCAAGTGAGGAAGGAGGAGGCAAGTCATTAAACATTCTTCCGTAAATTGTTCTCATGCCAGATTTCTTTAATACATCCAACATTATTCTCAGGTTTTCTTCAGTACCATCTTCGTTATCAACGATGGTGGTAATTCCTGACCGGATTGCTTCATCTGCAAAAAGATGCATTCCTATTTTAAAATCATCAATTGTGTAAGTTTGCATACCAGGATAAAGAACATTTAGCATCCAGTCATATAGAGAACGATCCTGTGACAGACCACCTCTAAGGAGTATGCCAGCTCCGTGACTGTGAACATT
>DTRI01000032.1 GCA_012966015.1 Flavobacteriales bacterium
AGGTGATCGAGGAAAGACATTTCCTTTTCTTCCGTATTTTCCTCAGGGATCTCAGCCATTACTACCAATAAAAATGATCGTATTTAGTTATTCGTCTTAAGATTTCCACTATTTGTACCCTTTTTTTGAAAATTTTCCCAATAAATACTAGGATATACAACAAATTAGTCCTTAACTTTAGTAGTTGAGTAATAAATAGGATTAACCATAGAAAAAGCGTAAATATATAAGCCTAACAAATGTATTTAAAAATAACCATTGAGGATTTATGACGATCACCGCTGAGCTTTCCATTTCTGACCATCTTAAGAAGTATTTTGGCTTTTCAAATTTCAAAGGGCAGCAGGGTGAGGTAATCGAGAATATTCTGGAAGAAAAGGATACATTTGTCATCATGCCAACCGGTGGTGGTAAATCCATGTGCTATCAGCTGCCGGCCCTGCTTTTACCGGGTACCGCAATTGTGGTTTCTCCACTCATTGCGCTGATGAAAAATCAGGTTGATGCCATGCGAGGTTATGGGACAGAATCAGGTACCGCTCATTTCATGAATTCGTCCTTAACAAAGGCAGAGATTACTCAGGTAAAAGCCGATATAGTTAGCGGGGTTACAAAGTTGCTTTACGTAGCTCCTGAATCGCTAACTAAGCAAGATAACATTGATTTCTTCAAGGAAATAACAATATCTTTCTTTGCAATTGATGAAGCCCATTGCATCTCGGAATGGGGCCATGATTTCAGGCCAGAGTACCGGCGGCTGAGAGAGATTATTAACGCAATTGGAAAGGTTCCGATCATGGCGCTTACCGCCACGGCTACTCCGAAGGTTCAGCAGGACATACAGAAAAACCTGGCAATGGAAGACACAACCGTCTTCAAGTCTTCCTTCAACCGTGCCAACCTGTATTATGAGGTTAGGCCCAAGGTAAATGCTGCGAAAGAAATAATCAAGTTCATCAAACAGCATACAGGGAAATCAGGAATCATATACTGCCTAAGTCGAAAAATGGTAGAAGAAGTGGCGAAAACTTTGCAGGTAAATAACATTTCGGCACTTGCCTATCACGCCGGAATGGATCAGGCTACCAGATCGCAGACACAGGACAAATTTTTAATGGAGGATATAGATGTTATTGTTGCCACCATCGCATTTGGAATGGGTATTGATAAGCCCGACGTGCGGTTTGTTATCCACCACGACATACCCAAGAGCCTGGAGGGTTATTATCAAGAAACCGGGCGAGCTGGAAGAGACGGAGGTGAGGGAAAGCTTCTGGCATTTTATCGGTACAAAGATATTGAGAAGCTCGAAAAATTCATGAAAGGCAAGCCGGTTGCTGAGCAGGAGATTGGCAGACAGCTTTTGCTGGAGACAGTAGCCTATGCGGAATCCGGAATGTGCAGAAGGAAACAGCTTCTACATTATTTTGGTGAGCGGTATGATCAGGATAATTGCAAAAACTGCGATAATTGTAATAATCCCAAAGAAAAATTTGATGCACAAGAACCCCTGGTGCGCGCGCTCAGCTTGATTTTGGAAGTCAAGGAAAAATTCAAAGCTCAGCATATCGTAAACATCTTTGTTGGAAAGACTACCACAGAGATTAAGTCGTATAAACATGATGAGCTAAAAGCATTTTCCTCAGGTGATGAAGAGGATGAACAATATTGGAATGCCGTGGTACGGCAAGGTCTTATCTCTGTATTTTTGATTAAAGACATCGAAAATTATGGGCTGTTGAGCTTGAGCGCAGAGGGTAAAAAATTCATAGAGAGCCCCCATGAGATCTTGATTGCCAAGGACCATGACTACGACAGCATTACTAAAGATGATGATAATATTGTGTTAGGCGACTCTAAAGGAACCGGTGTAGACGCTGAGCTGTTTGGAATGTTAAAAGACCTGCGCAAAGATGTTGCCATAGAAAATGCCGTGCCACCTTATATTGTATTTCAGGATCCTTCGCTGGAAGATATGACAATACAATATCCAATCACAATGGAGGAGATGCAGCAGATTTCCGGAGTTGGACCAGGTAAAGCCCAAAAATTCGGCGCTCCATTTATTGAGCTGATAGCCACCTACGTAGAAGAAAATGAAATTGAAAGGCCTATTGACCTGGTAGTAAAATCTGTGGTAAACAAATCGGGAATGAAGGTATTTATCATACAGAGTATCGATCGCAAATTACCCCTCGACGAAATTGCCGCAGCAAAGGGGCTAAAGCTGGGTGAGCTCATCACCGAAATTGAAACAATTGTTGACTCAGGCACAAGCTTAAACATCGATTACGACCTGATTAACATATTAGACGAAGATCACATCGATGAAATTCTCGCCTACTTCCAGGAAGAGGAAACAGATTCTATTGAAGCAGCAATAGAAGAGCTTGGTGAAGAGGAGTACACCGCCGAAGAAATAAGGTTGGTTAGAATTAAGTTTGTCTCGCAATTCGGCCACTGATTCTAAACCCATAATAAACCCCTTTTATTGAAAAATCGTTGTTCCTGGGCAGATGGAAGTGACATTTATCGCGACTACCACGACAAGGAATGGGGAGTGCCTGCATATGATGACAGGGCACTTTTTGAAGCGATCATCCTCGACACGTTTCAAGCCGGTTTAAGCTGGCTCATTGTTTTGAAGAAACGTGAAAACTTTCGCGCTGCATTCGACGATTTCGATGCAAGCAAAATTGCGAAGTATGACGACAAGAAGATTAAGCAGCTGATTGAAGACAAAGGAATTATCCGTAACAAACTCAAAATTTACGCTTGTGTTACAAATGCCCAACATTTTCTCCGCCTCCAAGGAGAACACGGCACATTTTCCAGGTATATATGGCAATTCGTAAGCGGTAAGCCGCTGATAAACAATTGGAAAGATATGTCGGATATGCCAGCCACTTCCAAAGAATCAGATGCCATGAGCAAAGCTTTGAAGGGGGAGGGATTTAAGTTTGTTGGCTCGACCATTTGTTACGCTTTTATGCAGGCCGCAGGCATGATAAACGATCACATGGTGGATTGTTTCCGATATAAAGAGGTGCAGTGATAAATGAAAACCAGTACTCTAACCTGAGTAGGCTGTCCAGACAGAAATATTTACTTAATCGCTAAGATCGCATACCCCCGGTTTGCTTGCGTTGCAAACCTTGTCGCCGATGTATGTGCCATAGCCACTTTGACGACGGCACACGGTTAAACATGTAACAATTGCCCGAGTGTCCCACATATATTCAAAAACATTTCCTAAATTTCTATCCGTGAACACGGTTAAGTACATATTACTTATTGCAGGGATAAGCTATTTTTCTCCTGAGATAATTGCACAAGCTGGAGGTCCGGCAAACGTCTACCCGAAAGAAGTAAAACTACAAATCGATTCTTTGCGTGCTGTTCTGTCAACAAATGCCCACGATACTTCTAAGGCTTTTGCCTATGTAGGCTTGGCAGAACTATTGTATGTTGCCGATATAGACATCCTTAAAAATCTATGTGAAAAAGCAAAAAGCATTGCCGAGCTCAATTTGAAAAAAACAAGCCTTACGGCTGCCGAACGCACAGCCTTTAAAACAGCCCTGGCCGGTGCATTCAACAATATAGGATATGTGTATGACATAAAAGGAAGCATATCAAAGGCTTTAGAGAATTATCACCACGCACTTAAACTACAGCAGGAAATCGGTGCCAAAGAAGGCATTGCCTCATCGCTGAACAGTATAGCCTACCTATATGTTAATCAGGGAGACAGCACCCGGGCACTGGAGTATTATCACAAATCACTCAAGATCGAGGAAGCGCTGGGCTCAAAACAACGAATGGCTACCTCTCTTACAAATATTGGCGCCATCTACGGCGATCAAAACGATATTTCACTGGCGCTGGAGTACTATCATCGCTCGTTAAAAATGTATGAAGAAATTGGCTACAAGGAAGGAATGGCTTCTTCCTTAAATAACATTGGAGTGATCTACAGTGGCGAAGGTGATAGCACGCTGGCACTCGAGTATTACAACAAAGCAGTGGCCATTAAAGAGGGCCTTGGAGATAAAAAAGGTGTTGCACACTCACTGAACAGCATCGGTCATATGTACAAAAGCCATGGAAATAATGCCAGAGCCCTCCTCTATTATAACAAGTCATTAAAAATAAGAGAGCAAATAGACGACAGGCAAGGTATTGCCGTCTCGCTGACAAACATCGGAGAAATATCCCTGGAGCAAGGTGAGGTAAGCGAGTCGAAAGTGATGGCCAAGAAGTCACTTGAGCTTGCCAAGGTTTTGGGGTCTCCGGCAATTATCAGAAATGCATCGAAGCTCCTGAGCGAAGTCTTAAAAGAAGAAGACAATTACGAGGAGGCGCTTAAGATGCATGAGTTGTACATAATGATGCGGGATAGCGTACTCAACCAGGAAATAAAGAACGCGACGCTAAAACAAGAAGCCCAGTTCCAAATAGCTCAGGGAGAAGCAAAAATAAAGCTGCTCGATAAGGAGAAGCAAATAATCGCGGCCAGGGTAACCTACCAACGAAATTTGGCCATAGGAGCCGGATTTGGGGTATTGGTTCTTATCCTGTTTTTGTGGCGGCTTTCAATCAATAACGCGAGATTGAAGCTGGGAGCACGAACATTAGAGGCCAGTAATAAGACAATTGGCATGCAAAAAGACCAGGCAGAAGCCCATCTGACCAATTTGCAGGATGAAAACACAAACCTGGAGGAGAAACTCGAAAACCTCAGGGAACCGGGGAATAACATTCTAACAATGAACAGCTCCGGTTTGCGGCTGGATGTGGACAAGATCTATTGTGTAGAGAGCCAGAACCGATATTTGTTAATCACTTATCACGCTGACCGGATAGAATCGATCTATGAAAGAACTTCCCTAAAGGATTTTATACAGCAGCTGCCAACTAATTTTGTACAAATTCACAGATCTTATTGTATAAACACCGCGCATATCAAGTCAAGGGTATCCAAATACAAATTGATCATGAAAGATGATCAGCTACTCCCCATATCTCAATCCTATGTGGATGATCTAGACAAGGCCTTGAAACAAGTCTAAATCGCTCGTTTTTACCCCCAATTCACACCTTAAAATCGTGATTTCGCGCATTTGATTAACCATTTCTATATCTGGTAGATGATCAAATTACCATGCAATAGCTCCCTAAATCGCCATTTCACAACACAATTTCACCTGTCCACTACATATTCTTGGTTTTTGCAGACAAATGCTCTTCATTTGGCGTATACATGAAATAAAACCGAGCTCCATGACCATGACAATTACAATAACAATAAGACGACAAATAATTGAAAATTCTATCACAGCAACAGGGCAACAAAAAAACAACGTCGTCTTATCAGCGAATGTTGAAAAATGGCAACGGTAATAGGGCCACGGAAATAATAATTCAGTATTAAATATATAAAAACTCCAAATCATGAAAACAATAATCATATTATTTACAGCGGTTCTCTTGAGCCACGCAATAAGCGCACAAACAACGATAATACCTGATGCTAACTTTGAGCAGGCCT
>DTRI01000033.1 GCA_012966015.1 Flavobacteriales bacterium
AAGCATTCGGCTCAACCTAACCGGAAAAGCAGCAGGTTTGTACTTTGTTCAGGTTACAAATGAGAACGGCACATACACGCAAAAATTCAGCCTGCTGCAATAGAAATTGATTCAACTTTTTATCTGAATTCATTTTTCTCTAATTTTGTACTCATTCAAGCTGTGTATGATGCGCCATACTTCTATAGACTTTATTCATAATTCTGGAGTTTCCCAGGAGCTAATTGGGCTTGCGGATAAAGCTATCAAAGGTGAACGCATCACCGTGGAAGAGGGAATTCTACTATTTGAGAAGGGCGAGCTAGGATTTCTAGGAACGATTGCCAATCTCATCCGGGAAAAGAAGCACGGCAATCACACATTTTTTAACAGGAATATTCACATTGAGCCGACAAACATTTGCGTGTTTGATTGCAAGTTCTGCTCTTATTCAAAATTGCTGAGGGAAAAGACGCAGGGATGGGAGCTGACGGAAGATGAGATCTATGACATTGTCAGATCCTATAAGGATAAGGCCATAACCGAAATTCACATTGTAGGAGGCGTACATCCTAAGATGGGATTGCATTATTTTGGCAATCTCATCAAGAATATCAAGAAAATAAGGCCAGATATACATGTTAAAGCCTTTACGGCAGTGGAATTGGAATATATGTGCAGAAAGGCCAAAGTATCGTATAAAGAAGGCCTGCAAATTCTAAAAGACTATGGACAGGATTCGCTACCCGGTGGCGGTGCGGAGATTTTTGATGAGAAGATAAGGGCAGAAATTTGTGATGACAAGTGCAGCACTGAGCAATGGTTGGAAATCCATAAAAATGCTCATGAGATCGGCCTGCCCTCTAATGCAACCATGCTTTACGGGCATATAGAGAGCTATGCCCATCGAATAGATCATATGGACCGGTTGCGCAAATTACAGGATGAAACAGGTGGGTTTAACACGTTTATCCCCTTAAAATTCCGAAACAAGGACAATCAAATGTCGCATCTAAAAGAGAGTACCGTTGTAGAGGATTTAAAAAACTACGCGGTCTCCAGAATTTTCCTGGACAACTTCGATCATATCAAAGCCTACTGGCCGATGATTGGTAGAGAGACATCACAGCTCAGCCTGTCTTATGGTGTGGATGATATAGATGGAACTATTGACGACAGCACGAAGATATATTCCATGGCAGGTGCAGAAGATCAAAATCCTGCGTTAACCACTAAGCAACTCGTTCAGCTCATCAAAGACGTTCATCGACATCCTATAGAGCGCGGAACCTTGTACGACGTCATTCAGGATTATAAGGATTATGACTTTTCGGCAGAAGAGGCAGTTCCAGCTTAATTGCTGCCATAAAAAAGGAGTTATCTGAAAAGTCTAACTTTCTTCTACCCGCAATGGACGTGAAGTATTGCGAATCTATCGACTTCCTAGCCGTCCTTGCCGGTTAAAAATATCGCAGGCTCCAGCACCACTGAACTATGCTTTGTTGATACTGTTTTTAGCGTAAACCCTCCACTTTGTAAGAACTGCTTCCATATCCTCAGGGATTTCCGAATTAAAACTTATAACCTCACCCGTATCTGGATGTTCAAAGCCAAGAGATTTGGCGTGTAAGGCGTGTCTGGGTAGCAGCTTGAAACAATTCACAATAAACTGGTTGTACTTACTGGACGATAGGCCCTTCAGAATTTTATCCCCTCCATACTCGTTGTCATTAAAGAGCGGGTGCCCGATATGCTTTAGGTGCACGCGTATCTGATGTGTTCTTCCGGTTTCCAGCTTGCATTCAATAAACGTCACGTATCCCAAACGCTCAATAACCTTATAATGGGTTTTAGCATGTTTGCCAAAATCGCCATCCGGAAATACCGACATCACCTTTCTATTCTTGAGACTTCGGCCTATATTTCCTTCTATTGATCCCTCGTCCTCCTTTAAATCGCCCCAGACCAGCGCTACGTACTTCCTGTCCACTGTACGGTCAAAAAATTGCTTGGCAAGTTTGGTTAATGCCATCTCCTTCTTCGCCACCACCATGATGCCTGTGGTATTCTTGTCCAAACGATGTACGAGTCCGGGTCGTGTAGCCTCTTCCGGAATACTGGGATTGGGAGGCGTAGGTAAATTGCCGAAATGATATATCAACCCATTGACCAGCGTGCCGGAATAATTTCCATAACCCGGGTGAACCACCAGATTGGATTGTTTATTCAGTACAACAACATGATCATCCTCATAAACCACGTTGAGTGGAATATTTTGGGGAATGAGCTCGAGCTCTCTTCTGGGATATGGAAAGACCACGGAAACCGAATCCCCGGGTTTTACCTTGTAATTTGATTTAACCGCTTTCTCATTTACCAGAATGCTCCCGGCGATTGCAGCATTCTGAATTTTGTTGCGTGAAGTATTTGGAAGCCTGTCGGAAAGAAATTTATCAATTCTCAGGGCTTGCTGTCCAGGATCTACTTCAATACGGTGGTGCTCAAACAGGTCATCTGTTTGATCCGTAGCGGTGTTGTCATTTTCTAAATCGGGATTAGCCATTGAAAATAAGGAGACGTGATGTTATCTGGTAATTAGGATCTTTTTAGTAGTGCTTTTACCAGAATCTCTACTTAGGAATTCGAAGAAATAGATGCCTTCTGATAAATTGGATACATCAGCAGAATTTTCGCTAGCTGGAATCTTCATGACGATCCTTCCATAAAGATCGATGATTCTCATTTCAATAGCTTCATCAAAATCGGAAGTTTGCCCCCTACTCTGCTGCTCGAAATAAATTATATCCTTACCTGGATTGGGATACACCACATACTCTATTTCCAGCTCCTCCCCATTATTACTACCATATTCTGGAGTTCCTGCTGGAATTATCACCGTGTCACCAAACAGTGGGCGCATCATGATGGCACCGGGAATAACCGACTGTGTCCAGGTTCCTGAAGTGTTGAAATACAGATTGGTGTTTGACACGGTATTTTTATCGAATCCCACATTCATATCTACGTCGTTTTCTTGTACAAATCCAATAAAGTAGTTACCGGTTAGCACCAATATTTCATCCAGCACATAGGTGTGAAACTCATTGAGACTATCCTCATATTTAGGCGTATGAAAGGCTTGTTGATACTCAATTACATCTGGGCCAATGCTGCTCCAAACAGTTAAGTAAAAGTTTTCGGAGCTAACATCTTCCGTCGTTTGGGCAAAGAATATATCGATTGCCCTAATGGTATCGGGAGTTATGGTACTGAATTTATACGCTATTTTAGACCCATTGCCCACCAGGCTGTAGGCCGCCTCCGCACTCCCATCGTCGTAGGCGTAATAGTTGTGAAACACCTGGTCATTTCTAAGTGTATCATTACTGTTATTTACATCTCCTGCTTGAATTGATAGGGTATTGACAACTTCCAATGTTGCATAATCAGTATTCGGCGAGAAACATCCATTCGCTGGCGAATAACAATTATAACTCATACTTACCGGTATAGTGCTGAATCCAAATTGTCCTACGTAATCAACCGTAATGACACCTGATGTTACTGTGTCAATTAGAACACTATCGAAGGAATCAACTATATAAAATTGATGTGCAACTTGTTTACCCTGCGTATCGAGATTGGTAACCGTAAGTTGAAATGACGTATCCAATTGGTTGATCGTATCCTTTAGAAAATGTTTCCATGGAATTGCTTCATAGTTCTTAATGATAGATGGCGCATCATATATAAAAGCTACGTCATTAATGATAACCGTATCACCTAGCCCTCTGGAATCTGCAAGCCTTATGTAATCAATGTGCCAATGATCAAAATTGCCTGATATGGTAGCATAATTTTTAAACCGAAACCGAAATCCTTTTTCAAGATAATCAGAACTTGTTATATGTATCATCACCCGTTCAAAGTCTTGTTGAGAAGTACCCGCCAGGCTCCAGATGTTATGCCAGGTTCGTTTCTTAGGAGCGTAGAACTCAAGAACCAGGGAATCTTCAAGTTGCGGGTTATTCCCCATACCCTCTGGCTGGTAATAAAAACTTAGAAATATTGAATCTCCCGGTGTTCCTGTTAGATCAATTGGCTTTGACGTTAAGTAGTCTGCCACTCCATATCCACTGGGATCTGAAAAGTTATTATGTGGAGCTCCCTTTTCGTCTAACCCATCTAACGTGGCAACTCCAATCGTAACCGGATCTATTGGATAAGTGTTATTTATATATGCCAGATCATCAATCCACAAAGACAATGACACACCGGCACCTATCGTGTCTGCGCCGTAGACGTCCAGCGTATCATACACATTATACAATGTGTCAATATCCAGGGTATCATTATCATATGTGCACAATTCCACAAAACAGGTATCAGGTGTAAGCATGCCAAGCGTATCATATACATAATAAGGCACCCAACAATAACTTGTATCTGTTGGAACAAATGGATTATACGGATCGTTATAGTTTACTTTTTGAAAGGCTGGCAAAGGTGTTTTTGATATGCTTGTATCCAAAGTATCCAGTACATACGAAAAGGTAGTATCCAGTGCGCACAGCAGTGAATCCACTACAAAGCCATCTACCGTAAATGAAAATGCTACTGAATCAGTCTTAATAAGTGTGTAGTTGGCAACGTCATAGTTCTTCATCCAGTTGGAAGAAAAGTCGTCGATGAAAGGCAGCTGCAACGTATCCAGAATAAAATAGTCAGATTGGGCGCCAGACTTCAGTAGCTGACCGTTCGAATGTGCAGATGCTTTGAGTAAAGTGGCGTTTACGCTAAGGGGAACAAGTTTTTCTCCATTTCCGAAAGAAAGATGGGCTTGCGCACATACCTGGACAAATCCGCATATCACGAAAATTACTGTAATCAGTACCCTCATTTCTTTAAGGTGTGCCTTCAGCTTCAGGCGGAGCGCTATACGTGGTGTCCACCTTAATTATATTTTGATCAACTGTCAATCCCATGTCTACATAACCTCCCAGGTGGATCATTTTTGATCTAAAATCAGGCTGCTGCTTCCAGATTCTCGCATTTGCCGTATCGGAAGAAGTAATAACAGATTCGTCAAATGTGAACCCACCGGCATTAAGAGAACTTGTTTTAAGCAATAAAATTGCCTCTTCCATCCGCAATCCAATCAGCATGGGAACATGAACCTGCTCATCGCTATAGCCATCGCCCATCACGAGATCAATGGTGGCACCTTTCGTAACCATGGTACCCGGTTCTATTTCCTCGTCGTTAATCTTCTGCCCTATAACCGCATCCCTTGCCAGATCTGGCTTGTATTCGAGCTCACCCACTGTAAATCCATAAGTCTCCAGGGTAGCAATGGCCATTTTAAGTGATAGATCCACCAAATTCGGCATTTTTATTTTGGGTGCCTGTAAGGCATTCACCACAATATAAACCCGTCTGTTCTCTTTTACCTTTACATCTGGTTTCGGATCCTGCTCTAATA